>JAKFWE010000120.1 GCA_021732895.1 Allobosea sp.
CGGGCCTCCCTCCGGTCGCCCGGGATGACGGCGCGTCTTTATGAGATGTCCGATGAAGGTGCTGAGGCAAACGCTCAATGACCCCCCTCATCCGCATCCAGCGCGAGGATTTCGACGTCGCCGACGAGGTCGCCGCGCTCGCCAGAGGCCGCTCCGACATCGGCGCGGTCGTGACCTTCGCCGGCCTGTGCCGCGACGAGGGCGGCCGGCTCGCAGCGCTGGAGCTGGAGCACTATCCCGGGATGGCGGAGGCCGAGATCGGCCGGGCCGCCGATGAAGCCGCGCGGCGCTGGCCGCTGCACGGCCTCGTCGCGATCCATCGCCATGGGCTGGTCAGGCCAGGCGAGCAGATCGTCCTGGTCGTCGCGGCCTCCGCCCATCGCCGCGCCGCCTTCGAGGCCGCCGAATTCCTGATGGACTATCTCAAGACCCGCGCGCCGTTCTGGAAGCGCGAGCATCTGAAGGACGGCGCCACCGGCGACTGGGTCGAGGCCAAGGACGCCGACGACGCCGCGGCCGCACGGTGGGCCTGATCAGGCCGCCTTCTTCCCCGGCCGCACCGCGTCGGAATAATCCTCCATGATCACCTTGCCCATGTTGCCGGTGATGAAGGAATACGGCCCGATCTCGGAGACCAGCGTCACTTCCGCCGCAGAGCCGGTGATGAAGCACTCGCTGAACGTCGCGAGCTCCTCGGGGCGGATGCGGCGCTCGACCACCTCGAAGCCGCGCTTCCTGCACAGGTCGATCACCGCCTGCCGGGTCAGCCCGTTCAGGAAGCGGTCGGCCAAGGGTGTGTGGATCACGCCGTCCCTGATGAAGAAGATGTTTGCGCCGGTGCATTCGGCGACATTGCCTTCCCAGTCGAGCATCATCGCATCGGCATAGCCGCCGCGCTCGGCCTTGTGCTTGGAGAGCGAGCAGATCATGTAGAGCCCCGCCGCCTTGGCGTGGACCGGGGCGCAGGCCGGATCGGGCCGGCGGTATTCGGCGACGTCGAGCCGCACGCCCTTCAGCTTCGCCGCCATGTCGAACATCGACGGCCATTCCCAGACCGCGATGGCGGTGTGGATGGTGTTGTTCATGCCCGAGACCGCCATCATCTCCGAGCCGCGCCAGGCGACCGGGCGGACATAGGCGTCCTTGAAGCCGTTCTCCTTCAGGCAGAGATATTTCGCCGCGTCGAGCTCCTCGACCGACCAGGGGATCGTGAAATCCATGATCTCGGCCGATTTGTGGAAGCGCTTCGAGTGCTCGGCGCATTTGTAGATCACGCCGTCATAGGCGCGCTCGCCCTCGAACACGCAGGAACCGTAATGCAGGCCGTGAGTCAGCACGTGCACGGTGGCGTCCTTCCAGGGCACGAGCTTGCCGTCGAACCAGATCACGCCGTCGCGCTGGTCGAAAGGAATCACGGACATGGAACGCTCCTCCTGATTGTCTCGCCGGCCCGCATCGACCGATCATGACGCTGCGACGGCGCTGCGCGACATTTTCCGTCGTCGCGCATGCTTGACCGGTATCTTTGCGTCTGAGATATGTCAACATCACTGACATAAAATCACGCCGGCGGACGGGTCGAGTGGGTCCTCGAAAGATGGAAGCGGGAGAGCGAAGCAAGCAGGCCGCGCCGGACGCGGCCGCCGGCGCCCCGACGCATTACGACCTGATCGAACTGCTGTTCTTCGCCTATCGCGATTTCGTCGCCGATCCCGATCGCATCCTGGCCGATTACGGCTTCGGCCGGGCGCATCACCGCGTGCTGCATTTCGTGCAGCGCCGGCCGGGGCTGACCATCGCCGAGCTGCTCGACATTCTGCGGATCACCAAGCAGAGCCTCAACCGGGTCCTCAAGGAACTGGTGGAGAAGGGCTTCGTCGAGCTGCGCACCGGCACGCGCGACAAGCGCCAGCGCAAGCTGCACGCGACGCCGGCCGGCCTCGATCTCGCGGCCAGCATGGCGCGCATGCAGGGCCGGCGGATCGAGGCCGCGCTCGCCCCGCTGCCGCCGGAGGCCGCCGACACCGTGACCGCCTATCTCGCCGGGCTGATCGACCCCGGCGAGCGCCGCAAGGTGCTGGCGCAGCTTGGCCCGGCGCCGCGAAGGCCGTGATAACGCAACCGTGGCCGCCGCTGCGGAACGTCGGGCTCGGGGCTGTGCTATCATCGCGGCGCTGACGGCCGCCCCGGCCGAGACGACCGACTGCGACCACGGAGACCCATCATGGCGGCACAGACCGCGCGCGCGCCGGTTCCCGACGAGGCGGCCCATATCCTCGTCATCGACGACGACCGGCGCCTGCGCGACCTGCTGGCGCGCTTCCTCGGCGAGAACGGCTACCGCGTCACCACCGCCGCCAGCGCGGCCGAGGCCGATGCGCGGCTGGCGCAGCTCGTCTTCGACGCGATCGTGCTCGACATCATGATGCCCGGCGAGAACGGCTTCGATTTCGCCCGCCGCTTCCGGGCCGGCTCCGCCATCCCGATCCTGATGCTGACCGCCCGCACGCAGGGCCCCGACCGCATCAACGGGCTCGAACTCGGCGTCGACGACTATCTCGGCAAGCCGTTCGAGCCGCGCGAACTGCTGCTGCGGCTCGGCAACATCCTGCGGCGCACGGCCGCCGCCGAGGCCGCGCCGACCCCCCACCGGCCCGATTTCGTCCGCTTCGGCCCGTTCATCTACGGGCTGATGCGCGGCGAACTGCGCCATGGCGAGGAGACCATCCGGCTGACCGAGCGCGAGCGCGAGATCCTCACCGCCCTGGCCGAGCGCGCCGGCGAGCATGTGCCGCGCGAGGAGCTCGCCAGCCAGGGCTCGGCCGCCAACGACCGCACCATCGACGTGCAGATCAACCGGCTGCGCCGCAAGATCGAGCGCGACCCGGCCGACCCGCTCTATCTCCAGACGGTGCGCGGCGTCGGCTACCGGCTCGTGACGGACCGGGCCTGAGCGATGCTGGCGGGCGCCGCGCGCATCTGGCTGAGCGCCGCCGCCGCCGGGCTCGAACGGGCGCGCGCCGCGCTCGCGGGCGTCACGGCCGCCGTCGCCAGACGAGCCCGGCCTGCGCTGCGGCTCGGCGCCCGCCCGGCCCGGTTCGCGGCGCGCTGGATGCCCAAGGGCCTGTATCCGCGCGCGCTCGTCATCGTCATCGCGCCGGTCGTGCTGCTGCAGTCGGTCATCGCCTATGTCTTCATGGAGCGGCACTGGCAGACCGTGACGCAGCGCCTCTCCTCGGCCGTCTCCGCCGACATCGCCGCGATGATCGACGTCTACGAGAGCTACCCACAGGACGCGCAGGGCCTGGTGCTGTCGCGGATCGCGCAGGAGCGGCTCGGCATGGATGTCGAGATCATTCCGAATTCGGAGCTGCCGGCGCCGGGGCCGCGGCCGTTCTTCTCGCTGCTCGACAGCGCGCTCTCGACCGAACTCAGCGAACAGGTGGCGCGCCCGTTCTGGCTGGATACGGTCGGCCGCTCCAGCCTGATCGAGATCCGGATCAAGCTTGGAAACAACGTGATGCGGGTGCTGACGCGGCGCAGCCAGGCCTACGCCTCCAACAGCCACATCTTCCTGCTCTGGATGATCGGCACCTCGCTGATCCTCCTGACCATCGCCGTGCTGTTCCTGCGCAACCAGATCAGGCCGATCCTGAAACTCGCCGACGCGGCCGAGGCCTTCGGCAAGGGCCGCGACGCCGATTTCCGGCCGCGCGGCGCCAGCGAGGTTCGCCGCGCCGGGGCCGCCTTCATCGAGATGAAGCGCCGCGTCGAGCGCTCGATCGGCGAACGCACGACCATGCTCAACGGCGTCAGCCACGACCTCCGCACCATCCTGACCCGGTTCAGGCTCTCGCTCGCGCTACTGGAGCGCAGCGCCGAGATCGAGGCGCTGGAGAAGGACGTCGATGAGATGGCAAGGATGCTGGAGGATTACCTCGCCTTCGCCCGCGGCGACGCCGGCGAGGCGCCGGTCGAGAGCGACATCCGCGCCTTCCTGGAAGACCTCAAGGCCGACGCCGAGCGCCAGGGCCACCAGACCGAACTCGCCGTCGTCGGCGACCCGCTGGTGGTGATCAGGCCGGACGCCTTCCGAAGGCTTTTGACCAACCTCGTCTCCAACGCCGCCCGCTTCGGCGACCGGATCGCCATCCGCGCCAACCACGATGCGCGCTATTTGATCGTCACCGTCGACGATGACGGGCCGGGCATCCCGCCTGAGCTGCGCGAGGACGTCTTTCGCCCCTTCGTGCGGCTAGACGAGGCCCGCAACGTCGATCATGGCGGCACGGGGCTCGGCCTCGCCATCGCCCGCGACGTGGCGCGCGCGCATGGCGGCGACATCATGCTGGGGGATTCGCCGCTGGGGGGGCTGAGGGCGACGGTGAGGTTGCCGGTGTGAGGGCGGGTCGTTTTCTGACGCAGCGAGCGCTTACCTGTGGGCCGTTGTCGCGCTTTCTTTGACGACAGATTGAACGCCGGGAGGTTCGCATATGCCTTCGTCTTCGAAGCGAGCCATGCTCGCGACCCTCACGATGCTGCTTCTTGGGCCAACGACAAATTCGCTAGCTGAAGAGGTCGTTCAATTCCCTTCGATGTCCTATCGCTTGAGTGATTTCCAGAAAGCGCGTGACAGAGCTCGGGGAGAAAATAGCAGGAATTCGTCTGCGACTGTGATCAGCGGATATCTTTCCAGGCCAATCGGGGAGGACCGGCATCCGGCAGTTGTTTTGCTGCATGGTTGCGGCGGATTGAGTACGTCCCATCGACGGGAGGCCGAAGCTGTCCGCGACTGGGGTTACGTTGTGCTGGTGCCGGACAGCTTTACCCCACGGGGCATTAAAAACGCCTGCGTATCGGAAAGGCGAGATATAGCACCTCGGGTCGAAGATGCGTTTGGTGCGCTGCTCTACCTGTCAAAGCTCCCCTTTGTTGATCCAACGCGGATCGCCGTTCTGGGTTACTCGCATGGAGGCGGGGTAGCGCTCAGGATCGCGATGCAATCGCAAACGACACTCTATGAAATGCCCGATGAACTCAGGTTCAAGGCGGCTGCAACGTATTACCCGCCTTGCGAAATCCTTATCGAGCGCCCGGTCATCCCAACACTCATTCTCATCGGCGACAGGGACGATTGGACTCCTGCATCTCACTGTGAAACAGCCGCCCGGCGCCAGGCAGGCGGCCCTGCGCTACTGAGCCTCACTGTCTTCCCCGGCGTGTACCACTCGTTCAATTTTCCTATTTTCGCAGAACCGCGTCAGATATACGGGCGCTGGAGTAAATTTGACGAGGCGGCGAGCAAGCGTGCGGCATCCGAACTCCGCCAATTCCTTGAACAGGAACTGGCGAGGTAGCCCGATCCAATGGGTGGAACGGGCGATGAACCTGCCATCGGCGTCTTGATTGGAAATGCTCGCATTGGGTCGAAAGCATTCATCCGATCGAGCGAGCCCTTCCATCGCAACCGCAATCCACGTCGCCCCAATAGCGAACTCAAAACATCCGCCCGCCATCCGGCACAGCCAACCCCGGCGCGATCAACACCACCTCGCCGTCTTCATCCGGCACGCCCAGCGTCAGCACCTGCGACATGAACTTGCCGATCTGGCGCGGCGGGAAGTTGACCACCGCCAGCACCTGCCGGCCCGGCAGATCCTCCGGACGGTAGTGTTTCGTGATCTGGGCCGAGGATGTCTTCCGCCCGATCGCGCCGCCGAAATCGATCGTCAGCTTGATCGCCGGCTTGCGCGCCTCGGGAAAGGGCCGCGCCTCGACGATCGTGCCGACGCGGATGTCGACCTTCAGGAAATCGTCGAAGCCGATCGTGGCGGCGGGATGGTCCGGAGCGCTCAAAACTCGGACCAGCCCTTGTCGTGATCGAGCTTGTGGGCCGTCGCCGCGCCGCCGGCATGGGCGGGGGCGGGAGCAGCGGCGGCCCTGGCCGGAACGGCGATGGCCGGAGCGGTCCTGGCCGCTCGCGGCGCGCTCGCCGCGCGCATCGTCTGCGCCATCGCCTTGAGGCCGCCGACATCGCCGCAGAGCTGGAAGCGCGCCACGAGCCCGGACAGCCGGTCGGCCTCCTGCGAGAGCGAATGGGCGGCGGCGGTCGATTGCTCGGCCATCGCGGCGTTCTGCTGCGTCGCCTGGTCCATCTCGTTGACGGCGGTGTTGACCTCCTGGAGGCCGGCCGCCTGTTCCTGCGCCGCGCCGGCGATCTCGGCCACCAGCGAGGTGACGCGGGTGATCTCGTCGGCCATGCGCTGGAGCGCGCTGCCGGTCTGCCCGACCAGCGCGACGCCCTTCTCGACCTCGACCGTCGAGGCGGTGATCAGCCCCTTGATCTCCTTGGCCGCCTCGGCCGAACGCTGCGCCAGCGCACGCACCTCGGAGGCGACGACGGCGAAACCCTTGCCGGCGTCGCCGGCGCGGGCCGCCTCGACGCTGGCGTTGAGCGCCAGCAGGTTGGTCTGGAAGGCGATCTCGTCGATCACCCCGACGATCTGCGAAATCTCGTCGGCCGATTTCTCGATCCCGCCCATGGCGAGCACGGCCTCACGCACGATCGTGGTCGACTGCTCGGCCTCGCCCTTGACCTGGCTCGTCGCCTGGCTGGCGAGGCGGGCGCTCTCGGCGGTCTGGCGCACGGTCGCGGTGAGCTCGTCGAGCGCGGTCGCGGTCTCCTCCACCGAGGAGGCCTGCTGCTCGGTGCGCGAGGCGAGGTCGTCGGCCGCCTGGGTGATCTCGCCCGAGCCCGATTTCATGCTCGCGGTGTTGGTCGCGATCTGCCGCATCGTCTCCTGCAACTTGCCGATCGCGGCGTTGAAATCATCCTTGAGCTTGGCGTAGTCGGCGCTGAAGGGGGCGTCGATCCGGAAGGTCAGGTCGCACTCGGCCAGCCGCTCCAGCCCCTCGCCCAGCGCCTGGACGACGCCTTCCTGCGTGCGCGCCAGTTCGGCGCGCTCGGCCTCGTTGCGGCGGCGCTCGTCGTCGGCGGCCTCGCGGCTGGTGCTGGCCTGCGCCTCGACGCGCAGCTTGTCGGCCTCCATTTCGCCCTTGGCGAGCGCGGCGTCGCGGAAGACGACGAGCGAACGGGCCATGGCGCCGATCTCGTCGGGCCGGTCCTGATGCGCGATCTCGACCTTCAGATCGCCGCCGGCCAGCCGGCCCATCGTCCCCGAAAGCGAGGCCAGCATGGCCGAGGCGCGGCGGCTGAGCCAGATCGCCAGCCCCAGCATCAGCAGACCCAGCGGCGCGAGCACCTTGGCGACGTCGCCGATCATCCCCATGAAGGCCGTGTCGACGTCGTGGACATGCAGGCCCGAGCCCAGCGTCCACTGCCATTGCGGGATCGCGACGACATAGGAGATCTTGAGCGAAGGCTCCTTGTCGCCCGGCTTGGTCCAGCCATAGTCGATGAAGCCCGCGCCACTGGCCTTGGCCATCGCGACCATGTCCTGGACGAAGAACTTGCCGCTCGAATCCTTGAGCGGCTTCATGTCGGTGGTCTCGATCTTCTTGTTCGCGTGCGAGACGCTGATGCCGTTGTAGTCGATGATGAAGTAGTAGTTGCCGTCGTCAAAGCGGGCATTGGAGATCGCGTCGATCGCCAGTTTGCGGGCGTCGGCCTCCTTCAGCTCGCCCTTCTCGGCGCGCGTGACATAGGCGTTCACTGTCGCGTGCGCGGCCTCGACCACGACCTTGATCTCCTCGCGCTTGAGATTGATCATCTCCATGCGCGCTTCGTAGAGCGTGAAGCCGACGCCGCCGACGGCGATCACACCGGCCAGCGCGGCAACGATCGCGAAGGAGCGACCGATGGAGAGCGTTGCGAGTTTGTTGATGAAAGACATGAGTCGCCCCCCGACGAACTGAGATGGCCCAGATTCGTCGAGAATGGCTAATATTCGCTTAATTTCAGCCGCGCCCCGCGTCGATCCGTGGCTTCTCGGCCCGGCGGGCCGCGCAGGCCGCTCAGATCGCCGGCGCGTAATCCTCGCCGGGCTCGCCGGTTCCGCGGCCGTCGCCGCGCTCGCGCCGGCGCACGCGCGACCGGCGTCCGCTGCACAGCGCCAGCGCCAGCCCGCGCAGCGGCGCGGTCAGGCGGTGAACGTCCTCGACGCGGGCCATCACCATGCCGGCCGTCTTCAGCTCGCGGTCCATCCTCGCCATGGTGCGCGACAGCTCCGGCTCGTCGTCGTCGAGCCAGACCTCGGAAACCCGGGCCATCAGCAGCACCGCGCCCTGCACGCGCACCGGGCCGAGCCCGTCCTCCGTCGCGATCCCGGCCGAGGCCAGCATGTAGCGCCAGGAATTGACCGCGCCGCGATTGAGCGCGGCCAGCGTCAGCGGATCGCGCTTCACGATCGGCATGATCCTGCGCAAACCCTCCTTGTAGGGCGAGAGCGCGTCGAGACGGCGCATCACCAGATCGAACATCCGCTCGCGCGGCGGCTCGCCGGCGAGATCGTCGGAAACGCCGGCCAGCACCGCCTCGTCGACGATCCGCGTCAGCCCGCCGAGCATGGCGAGCTTCGAGGGGAAGAGGCCGCGAAGCGTCGCCAGCGAGACGCCGGCCTCGCCCGCGATGTCGCCGAGCTCGATTTCGTCCCATGCGCGCTGCGCGGCGAGCCGCATCAGCGCCTCGACCGCGGCCTTGCGCGGATCGGTTGAGGAGACCGTGGGAGCCGGCTCGGATGTGGGTGGGGGTTTGCGGGCCATCGGATGTCTCCTGTGCGAACGCGCTGTCCTGAAAATAGGTCGCGATCGCGGCTTCGCAAAGGCGCGATCAGCCGGAAAGCTCGCCGGCGCGACGTTTGGCGGCAGCGACCGCGCGCTCCATCAGCGGGGCGAGCCCGTCATCCGCCATCAGGATCTCGAGCGCGGCGGCGGTCGTGCCGGCGGGCGAGGTGACGTTGCGGCGCAGCGTCTCCGGCGAAAGCTGCGACTGGTGCAGCATCTCGCCCTCGCCCTCGATCGTCGCCCGCGCGAGCCGCGCCGCCGTCTCCGGCGGCAGCCCGGCGGCGGCGCCGGCGGCCGCGAGGCATTCGACGAGATGGAAGACATAGGCCGGCCCCGACCCGGAGACCGCCGTCACCGCGTCGATCAGCCCCTCGTCGTCGAGCCACTCGACTGTGCCGATCGCGGCGAGCAGGGCGTCGGCCGTCAGGCGCTGGCCGGCCGAAACGCCGGCCCCGGCGACGGCCGCCGTGGCGCCGCGCTGGACCGAGGCCGGCAGGTTCGGCATCGCCCGGATGATCGCCGTCGCGGTCGGCAGGCGCTGCGCGAGATCGCCCAGCGTCTTGCCGGCGAGGATC
>JAKFWE010000422.1 GCA_021732895.1 Allobosea sp.
CCCCAGCCCTCCCCACCGCAAGCGGGGGGAGGGAGCCCGGTCGTGCGTCCTGCGTCCTCTCGATTAGCGCCGCCCTCGTCCTGCTGGGCACGATCGGCGCTCCGCACGGCGTCAGGGGCGAGGTCCGGATCAAGGCGTTCACCGGCGATCCGATGGCGATCGCCGATTACGGCCCGCTCAGCGACGAGCGCGGCCGCCGCTTCGAGATCGCCGAGCTTCGTCCCGCCAGGGAGGTCGTGATCGCGCGGCTGAAGGGCGTGACCAGCCGCGAGGCGGCCGAGACGCTGACCGGCGTCAAGCTCTTCGTTTCCCGCGATCGGCTGCCGGAGCCCGAGGATGAGGACGAGTTTCTCCAGGCCGATCTCGTCGGCTGCGCGGTCGTCGGCCCGGATGGCGTCGTGCTGGGGTCCGTCACGGCCGTCGCCAATTTCGGCGCGGGCGACCTGCTCGATGTCGGGACGCCGGACGGGCGCTCGGTGCTGTTGCCCTTCACCAGGGCCTTCGTGCCCGTGATCGACATCGCCGCCCGCCGCGTCGAGGCCGTGCCGCCCGGCGGCCTGTTCGAGATCGACGAGGAGGGTTGAGATGCCCTTCCGCGCCTCGGTCCTGACCCTCTATCCCGAGATGTTCCCCGGCCCGCTCGGCGTCTCGCTGGCGGGCGAGGGGCTGCGCCAGGGACTGTGGTCGCTCGACGCTCGCCAGGTCCGCGACCACGGCGTCGGCCGGCACCGCACCGTCGACGACAATCCGGCCGGCGGCGGGGCCGGCATGGTGCTGCGCTGCGACGTGCTGGCGGCCGCGATCGACGCCGCCGTTCTCCCAGACGACAGGCGGCCGCGCCTGCTGATGTCGCCGCGCGGGCGCAGGCTCGATCAGGGCCTCGTGCGCGATCTCGTGGCGGGCGAGGGCGTCGTCATCGTCTGCGGACGCTTCGAAGGCGTCGATGAGCGCGTCATCGAGGGCCGCAACCTCGTCGAGGTCTCGGTCGGCGACTACATCCTGTCCGGCGGCGAGATGGCGGCGCTCGTCCTGCTCGACGCCTGCGTGCGCCTGATCCCGGGCGTGATGGGCAAGGAGGCCTCGGGACAGGACGAGAGCTTCGAGAACGGCCTGCTCGAATATCCGCATTACACCCGCCCGCGCGAATGGGAGGGCAGGGGCCTGCCCGAGGCGCTGCTGTCTGGCGACCACGCCCGGATCGCGCGATGGCGGCGGGAGGAGGCGGAGCGGATCACGCGGGAGCGGCGGCCGGACCTGCTTCAGCAGGGGATCACGCCGACGAAGCCTGCCTCCGCATAGGCGATGATCCTGCTGTCCCGCGTCACGATCGGCAGGCCGAGCTGGCGGGCCGTGGCGATGATCATTCGGTCGGCAGGGTCGCCGTGCAGCTCGCCCGGCAGATAGGACGCGTCGATTGCGATGTCCGGAGAGAACGCAACCTCTCGAATGCCGGGGCCAGACAGGAACCGCCGGAACCAGGTTTTCGGATCGGGCAGGAAATCGTATTTGAAAGAGCGGTTTGGCCTCGGCCTGCCCAGCAAGCCGATTTCCCATGCCGAAACCGGCGACACGAAAATCGCGTTCTCGAGGCCGGCCGCGACGATCGCAGCCAGCGCCGTCTCCGACATTGGTCTGCCGTTGGCGAGCCAAAGCACGGCGCAGGTGTCGAGCAGGACGGCGTTGCGCCGGTTCATCGATGCAGGATGCCGTCCTCGGCGTCGAAGCGATCGTCGAGCGCGGCTGGCATCGATTCATGGTCGTCGGGCAACGTCGCTGATCCGCGCATGAAACCATGGAGATTGCGAACCGCATCGGCGTGGCTGACGGGCGGAGTCAGGACCGCGACGGGCTTGCCGCGCCGGGTGATGACCACGCGCTCCAGCGTGCCGTCGCCGAGCTGCTTGATGATCTCGAGGCAGGTCGCCTTGAACTCCGACGCGCTGATCGAATGCGTGTCCGGCATGGGTCGCTCCATATGGTCATGTCGGATGACCATATAGGCGTTGGCGCAGAACGGAAAGACCGCAGGGCAGCCTTTCAGCGTACCGGCACAACCGGAAGTCCTTCCGCCAGCCACCCGGCCTCGCCCAGCATCCCGCCGCGCACCACGGCGAGATCGCGCCAGCCACGCAGGCCGAGCTTCTGCCGCACCGTTGCGCCGAGTCCGCCGGTGCGGTCGATCAGGGCGATGCGCCTGCCCGGATTGTCGAGACGCAGACCCGCGAGCCGGACCTCGAAGCCGGCGCTCTCGGCGTCGAGCGTGATAGCGCCCTGCGGGACGCCGGTGTCGGCCCATTCGGCCGGTGTGCGGATGTAGATGAGAAGGATGCGGCCGGCCCTGGCCGCTTCATGCGCTTCGCGCGGGGAAAGCCCCGGCGAGGCGGACTGAGCGAGGGCTCCCGTCGCGGACGGGAGCAGGATCGCGGCGAGCAGCGTCCTGCGGTTCAGGCTCACCGTCATTGCGAGGAGGCGCAGCCGACGAAGCCATCCAGAGCCGCGCGCTCCACGCCCCCTCGGTTGATTCGCTTCGCTCGCAATGACGGCGACCGCCTCAGCGCAGTTCGGCGCAGAAGCGCTGGATGCGGCGGCAGGCCTCTTCCAGCTTCTCGTCCGACGTCGCGTAGGAAATGCGGAAGTTGGGGCCGAGACCGAAAGACGAGCCGTGCACGGCGGCGACGGCCTCGTTCTCCAGCAGGCCCATGACGAGATCCTCGTCCGTCTCGATCGTCTTGCCGTTGGGCAGCGTCTTGCCGATCAGCCCCGAGCAGTCGGGATAGACGTAGAAGGCGCCTTCCGGCGTCGGGCATTTCAGGCCGCGCGTCTGGTTCAGCATCGAGACCACGAGGTCGCGCCGGCGCTCGAACGCCTTCTTGAACACCGGCAAATGGTCCTGCGTGCCGTCCAGCGCCTCGACCGCCGCCCATTGCGAGATCGCCGAGGTGCCGGAGGTCTGCTGGCCCTGCACCAGGTCCATCGCGTTGATGAGGTGCTGCGGCCCGGCGGCGTAGCCGATGCGCCAGCCGGTCATGGCGTAGGATTTCGAGACGCCGTTCATGGTCAGCGTGCGCTCGTAGAGCGCCGGCTCGACCTGCGCCGGGGTGACGAACTTGAAGTCGCCGTAGACGAGGTGCTCATACATGTCGTCGGTGAGGATCCAGACATGGGGGTGGCGCATCAGCACGTCGGTCAGCGCCTTCATCTCGGCATGGCTGTAGGCCGCGCCGGACGGATTCGAGGGCGAGTTCAGGATCAGCCACTTGGTCCTCGGCGTGATCGCGGCCTCGAGATCGGCTGGCTGGAGCTTGAAGTCGTTGGCCAGCGTCGCCTCGCAGAAGGTCGCCGTGCCGCCGCAGAGCGCCACCATCTCGGGATAGCTGACCCAGTAGGGCGCGACGCAGATGACCTCGTCGCCCGGGTTCAGCGTGGCGAGCAGCGCGTTGTAGATGACGTGCTTGCCGCCGGTGCCGACGATGGTCTGCGAGGGCTTGTAGTCGAGCCCGTTCTCGCGCTTGAGCTTGCGGGCGATCGCCTCGCGAAGCTGCGGGATGCCGGGGACGGGCGTGTATTTGGTCTCGCCGCGAGCGATCGCCGCGATGGCCGCCTGCTTGATGTTGTCCGGCGTGTCGAAATCGGGCTCGCCGACCGACAGCGAGATCACGTCCTTGCCCTGCGCTTTCAGGTCGCGCGCCTTCTGCGTGATGGTGATGGTCGCGGACGGCTTCACGCGCTTGAGGGCGTCGGCAAGGAAGGCCATGGCGGCTTCTCCGGATCTCGGGAGTGGCTGCGCCTCATTCAGCAGGCGCGGGCGTGGTTTAGGGCGCGAGCGCGTGCATCGCAAGCCGGAGTGGTTGATCCTTTGCAGAAGCGCCATGAATTGACGCGCCATGAATTGACGCGTCGTTCTGGCCGGAAACGTGCATGATGGAAAAACCGGCCGGGGGGTCACCCATCACCCAGCACGCAGCGCGCCGCGCGGAAGGCATGCCTTGAAACTCCGCATCGGCTACGAGATCGATTACGACTTTCCGCAATCCACCCCGGTCATCCTGATGCTGCACGTGCATTACAGCCGGGTCTCGGATCTCGCCGAGCCCGACCATATGCGCGTCCAGCCTTCCGTGCCGGTGAGCGCCTATCGCGACGGTTTCGGCAACTGGTGCTCGCGGCTGCTCGCGCCGCGGGGCCGGATGCGCATCACGGCCGACGCCGTGATTTCCGACAGCGGCCTGCCCGAGGCCTTCGACCGCGGCGCCGGACAGACGCCCGTCGAGCGCCTGCCGGAAGAGTGTCTCGTCTTCCTGCTCGCCAGCCGGTTCTGCGACTCAGACCGGCTGCTCGATCTCGCCTGGCAGCTCTTCGGACATACGCAGCCGGGCGCCCCGCGCGTCCAGGCGATCTGCGACTTCGTCCACCAGCGCATCGCCTTCGACTACAATGACGCCAGCGTCACCCGCACTGCGTCCGACGCCTATCGCGAGGGCAGGGGCGTCTGCCGCGACTATGCGCATCTCGCCATCGCCTTCTGCCGGGCGATGAACATCCCGGCGCGCTACTGCACCTGCTATCTCGGCGATGTCGGCACGCCGCCGCCCTTTCCCCCGGGCGATTTCGCGGCCTCCTTCGAGGCCTATCTCGACGGCGGCTGGCAGATGTTCGATCCGCGCAACAACGTCCCGCGCATCGGCCGCGTGCTGATCGCGCGCGGGCGCGACGCCGCCGACGTCGCCATCGCCACGACCTTCGGGCCGAACACGCTGACCGGGTTCAAGGTCTGGACGGACGAGGTGACCGAGGCGTCCTGAGCCGGCGGCCGGTTACTTCTTCTTCGCGGGCGCCGCCGCCTTCGGCGTCAGCCCGGCCGACAGCGAGGGCGCGGCCGCGATCACCTTCGGCTTTTCCTTTTTGGGTTTCTTCGCTTCGCGATTGCTGCGCTGTTCACCCTTGGCCATGGCATTTTCCCCCGCCGGCATCGTGCCGGCGAGAAAAGCTAGGGCAGGCCGCGGGCGGGCGCACGCGATTTCTGGCGAGGCGGCCGTGGAGGCTTGCCGGCCGCGCCGTTCCCTGCGATGCGCTCGGCGATGGAAGCCGGCGCCCAGACCATCGCGATCTATGTCGACGCCGACGCCTGCCCGGTGAAGCCGGAGATCTACAAGGTCGCCGGGCGGCATCGCCTGCGCGTCTTCGTCGTCGCCAACAGCTTCATGGCCGTGCCGCGCGACCCCTGGATCGAACGCGTCGTCGTCTCGGACGGCTTCGACGCGGCCGACGACTGGATCGCGGAACGGGCGAGGCGCGGCGCGATCGTCGTGACCGCCGACATCCCGCTCGCCGACCGCTGCCTCAAGGCGGGCGCCGACGTGATCGGCCCAACCGGAAAACCCTTCACCGAGGCGTCGATCGGCATGGCGCTGGCGACGCGCGACATGATGGAGGATTTGCGGGCGATGGGCACGCTCAGTGGCGGGCCGAAGCCGTTCTCGGCGCGCGACCGCTCGGCTTTCCTGCAGGCGCTGGACGTGGCGATCCAGCGGCTGAAGCGGGCGGGGTTTTCCTGACCCGTCATTGCGAGCGCAGCGAAGCGATCCAGCGTTTCTCGCTAAGTCTGCTTGATTGCTTCGCTGCGCTCGCAATGACGATGAGGGCGGCGGATGCCTCAGATGCTCGAAAAATCCCCGCCGCGCCCCTTCCCGCTCGCGAAGCGCCCCGCGCCTGCCGCGCCCTCGCTGGCGATGGTCGCGACGCCGCCGGCCCATTCGCGCGCCAGCGCCTCGCGAACGGGCAGACCGTGGCCGGCTATGGCGCTCGCCCGGTCGGCCAGCATCGCGCCCTGCGGAAAGCGGGCGATCTCGTGGGCCATCGCCTCGGCGGCGGCGCGGGCGTGGCCCTTGGGCACGACCTTTTCGCACAGACCGATGCGCAGCGCCTCGCCGGCCTCGACCTTGCGCCCGGTCATGATGATCTCCAGCGCCCGGCCCTGGCCGACGAGGCGGGGCAGGCGCACCGTGCCGCCATCGATCAGCGGGATGCCCCAGCGCCGGCAATAGACGCCGAAATAGGCGTCCTCCGCCATGACCCGGACATCGCACCAGAGCGCCAGCTCCATGCCGCCAGCCACCGCCGGGCCCTCGACGGCGGCGATCAGCGGCTTGCTCATCTCCAGCCGGGACGGGCCCATCGGGCCGCGCGGGTCGGGGCCGCCGGTCGCGGAGAACGCGAGTCCGTTCACGATCTCGGCCTCGAAGCGGGCGGGATCCGTGAAGGCCTGCGCGTATTTCAGGTCCCAGCCGGCGCAGAAGGCCCCGCCTTCGCCCCAGAACACGATGGCTGCGGTGTCCGGGTCCGCGTCGAGCGCCATGAAGGCCTCGGTCAGCGCGGCCGCGCTGTCGGGGTCCATCGCGTTGCGGGCCTCGCTGCGGCTGTGGATCACGGTGGCGATCCTGCCGTCGCGTTCGATGCGGACGGTCATGCGTATCCTCCGGTTTCGTCGGTCCTGCCCGGGCGCAAGGCTACAGCCCCGCGCGGCGCATGCATCCGGCTCTGGACGCATGGGGCCTTTGTCCGTAATCCTCGCGCCAACAAGCCCCCCTCCGAAAGGGGGAACACCGGGAGGTTATCATGTCGCACACCCGTCGCACCGCGCTCGGCATCGTGGCCGGAGCGGTTTTCGCCCCGTCGATCCTGCGCGCGCAGAGCTTTCCGACGAAACCGGTCACGCTGGTCGTGCCTTATCCGGCGGGCGGGCCGACCGACGCCATCGCGCGCTTCGTCGCGCAGGACATGGCGGGCGCGCTCGGCCAGAACGTCGTCGTCGACAACCGCGCCGGCGCGTCCGGCGCCGTCGGGACCCGCGCCGTGGCGCGCGCCGAACCCGACGGCCACACCATCGTCTTCGGCAATAACCAGACGCATGGCAACAACATGTTCCTGCTCAGGGAGCCGGGCTACGACGCGGTCAAGGATTTCGCGCCGCTCTGCGGCGTCGGCGCGTTCGAGCACGCCTTCGTGGTGCGCAACGACCTGCCGGCGAAATCGATCGCCGAGCTGATCGCGCTGGCCAAGGCCGATCCCGGCAAGCTGAACTACGGCTCCACCGGCGTCGGCTCCGGCTCGCATCTGGCGATGGAGCTGTTCATGGCGCGCACCGGCATCAAGATGACGCATGTGCCGTTCAGGGGCGCGGCGCCGCTGGTGCAGGAGCTCGTCGCCGGCCGGCTCGACATCGCCAATTCGACGCTGCCCAGCGTGCTGGCGCAGATCAACGCCGGCGCGATGCGCGCCCTGGCGCTGGCCAGCCCGGAGCGCAATCCGCGCGCCAGGGACATCCCGACGCTGCGCGAACAGGGCGTCGCCAATGCCGACGCCGATTCCTGGGCGGCCTTCTTCGCGCCGGCCGCGACGCCGGCGCCGGTGCTGGAGGCGCTCTCGAAAGCGGCGCTGGCCTCGCTGGCCAAGCCGGCCGTGGCGGAATCGATCCTGAAGCTCGGCTTCACGCTCAAGCTCCGCGACCCGGCCGCATTCAAGCCCTACCACCTCCAGGAGATCGCGACCTGGAAGGCGATCATCGCCGATGCGGGCGTGAAGCCCGAATAGGGCGCGGCCAACCGGAGCCTTCGGCGCGATGCGGGTTTCTGACGGACTGATCGGCCTTGCCGTCGCGCTGTTTCCGGTCATGGCGGCCTTGGCGAGCGAGGCGCGGCCCGATGCGCTGTGGCGGGCGCTGGCGCAGCCCGGCCATGTCGTGCTGATGCGGCACGCCGATGCGCCCGGCGTCGGCGATCCGCCGGGCTTCCGGATCGGCGACTGCGCCAGCCAGCGCAATCTCGGAGAACGCGGGCGCCAGCAGGCGCGGGCGATCGGCGAACGCTTCCGGCGCGAGGGCGTGTCGGTGTCGCTGGTGCTGTCGAGCCAATGGTGCCGCGCCCGCGAGACCGCCGAGCTGATGGCGCTCGGGCCGGTCGAGGACGCGCCGGCGGCGCTGAACTCGTTCTTCGGCCGGCCGGGAGAGCGCCATGCCGCGACCGAGGCGCTGAAGGCGAGGCTCGCGGCGCTGCCGCCTGACGCCGCGACGGTGGTGATGGTGTCCCATCAGGTCAATGTCACGGCGCTGTCCGGCGTCTATCCGCGATCGGGCGAGATGGTCGTGCTCAGGCGCGACGCGGCCGGCGCGTTCACGCCGCTGGGCCGGCTTGCGCCGGACTGAAACAGGCAGCCCTCCCGGAGACCTCCCATGAACCTGATGCCGAAACTCGCTGCCCGCGTCGAGGCGGGCAAGCCCGTGCGCTGCGCCCTGATCGGGGCGGGCAAGTTCGGCTCGATGTTCCTGTCGCAGGTTCCCCATATCGCCGGGCTCGAGGTCGCGGTCATCGCCGATCTCGATCCCGAGCGGGCGAAGGCCGCCTGCCGCAACACCGGCTGGGACGAAGCCCGGATCGGCCGCACGCGCTTCGTCGAGAGCGGGACGGCCGCCGCGCAGGCCGACGGCGTCGAGGTGGTCATCGAGGCGACCGGGCATCCGGCGGCAGGCGCTGCCCATGCGCTGGCGGCGATCGCGGCCGGGCGCCATGTCGTGATGGTCAACGTCGAGGCCGATGTGCTGGTCGGCCCCGTGCTGGCGGCCCGGGCGAAGGCCGCCGGCGTGGTCTATTCGATGGCCTATGGCGACCAGCCGGCGCTGGTCTCCGAGATGGTCGATTGGGGCCGCGCCGCCGGCTTCACCATCGCGGCCGCCGGCAAGGGCACGAAATACCTGCCGGCCTATCACCATGTGACGCCCGACGAGGTTTGGAGCCATTACGGCCTGACGCCGGAGGCGGCGAAGGCCGCCGGCATGAATCCCCAGATGTTCAACTCCTTCCTCGACGGCACCAAATCGGCGATCGAGATGGCCGCCATCGCCAACGCCTGCGGGCTCGACGTGCCGGAGGCGGGCCTCGCCTTCCCGCCGGTCGGCGTCGACGACCTCGCGCATGTCCTGCGGCCGCGCGCCGTCGGCGGGCAGCTCGATCATGACGGCATGGTCGAGGTCGTGTCCTCGCTCGAACGCGACGGGCGGCCGGTGTTCCGCGACCTGCGCTGGGGCGTCTATGTCGTGCTCAAAGCCCCCAACGACTATGCCGCCGCCTGCTTCAGGCAATACGGCCTGCCGACCGATTCCACCGGGCGCTACGCGGCGATGTACAAGCCGTTCCACCTGATCGGGCTC
>JAKFWE010000338.1 GCA_021732895.1 Allobosea sp.
CGGCCCAGCCGCCGCAGCAGCGCCGGTCGCAATCGGCCGGCTCCGGTTTCGTGATCGACGCGTCGGGCATCGTCGTCACCAACAACCACGTCATCGGCGACGCCAACGAGATCACCGTGATCTTCAACAGCGGCCTGCGGCTCAAGGCCGAGGTCATCGGCAAGGACGCCAAGGTCGATCTCGCCGTGCTGCGGGTGAAGCACGACAAGCCGCTGCCGGCGGTCAAGTTCGGCGATTCCGACGCCATGCGCATCGGCGACCCGGTGATGGCGATCGGCAACCCGTTCGGGCTCGGCGGATCGGTTTCGTCGGGCATCGTCTCGGCGCGCAACCGCGACATCAGCCAGGGCCCCTACGACACCTACATCCAGACCGACGCGGCCATCAACAAGGGCAATTCGGGCGGTCCGCTGTTCAACATGGCCGGAGACGTGATCGGCATCAACACGGCGATCCTGTCGCCGACCGGCGGTTCGGTCGGCATCGGCTTCGCCGTGCCGTCCTCGCTGGCGACCAACATCATCGACCAGCTCAAGGAGTTCGGCGAGACCCGGCGCGGCTGGCTGGGCGTGCGCATCCAGAGCGTCGATGACGCCACCGCGGAGGCGCTCGGCCTGGGGACGGCGCGCGGCGCGCTCGTCGCCGGCGTCGACGACAAGGGCCCGGGCAAGCCGGCCGGGCTCGAGGTCGGCGACGTGGTCGTCAAGTTCGACGGCAAGGAGGTCAAGGATTCGCGCGACCTGCCCCGCATCGTCGCGGCCACCCCGGTCGGCAAGGACGTGCCGGTCACGCTGATGCGCAAGGGCAAGGAGATCGTGAAGACGGTCAAGCTCGGGCGCCTGGAGGATGGCGAGAAGGTCCAGCCCGCCTCCTCGCGGACGCCGGCCGAGCCGCCCAAGCCCGCCGTCACCAGCGCGCTGGGTCTCGAAATCTCGCCGCAGACCGACGATCTCAGGAAGCGCCATTCGATCAAGGACGGGGCCAAGGGCGTGGTGATCACCAAGGTCGATCCCAACTCGGCCGCCGCCGACAAGCGCATCTCCGTCGGCGAACTGATCGTCGAGATCGGCCAGGAGCCGGTCAATACGCCGGACGATGTGACGAAGCGTCTCGAGGCGCTCAAGAAGGAGGGCAAGAAGTCGGCCCTGCTTCTGGTCTCCAACGCGCAGGGCGAGGTTCGGTTTGTCGCGGTCGCGATGAACTGAGCCCGGCCGGGCGACGCGTTCTTTCAGTCGAGGGGCGGCCGGGCGGCCGCCCTTTCGACGCATGAGCCTGCCCGCGCAGGGCTGGTGGCCGATCACCGATCTTGCCTTCGCGACGACCGACTGGTCGAATGGCGGTTCCGGCGGGCAGGCTGGCGCGACGGGTCGCACGGTGTTGTCGGAAGGGCAGGACATGTCGCGAAGCACTCATTGGTCGGCGCATGCGCGGGTTCTGCTCGGGAGGGCGCCGGAAGTCCTGGCGCTGTGCCTGCTGCTCCTCCTGCCCGCTGCGGCGTCGGCCCAGTCGAGCCGCGATCCGGGGGATGATTTCGGTCGGTTCTGCCGGGACAGCACGAGCGCTCGCTGCGTCAGTTACTGTCGTCGCAACCTGGACAAGCTGCCGGGAGCGATCTCACGCCCGTGCCAGCGTATCATCGACGACAGCCAAACCGCGCCGTTGCGCAAGAAGGCGTGCAGCGACTCGAGCTGCATCATCAGGCTGGCCCGTGCGTCGAAGAATCTCTACCGCGCCCAAGGCTACACGGTGCGCGTTTCCGACGTCGAGAGCCTGGCCACGGGCGGCCTCGGCCAGACGGCGAGCATCGTGGGGCCAGACGGCAGGAAGGGCGTATTTCGCACGACCTGCGGGGCCAGCTGCTCGAATGTCTGGGACTGGGTCAGTGGCGATTTCAGGCGCTCCGGGCTGACGTTCGTCCAGGGCGGAAGGTCACTGGTGCTCCAGGTCGCCCGATAGCTGATCCGGGCGGCCGCATCGGGCGAGGCGTCGCGCGCGATCAGCGCCGCACCACCTCCTCCCCGCGATACCCCTGCGCATAGAGCAGCGCCGTCAGGTCGGCATGGTCGAGCCGCGCATCGGCGGCGGCGGCCACCGCCGGCTTGGCGCGGAAGGCGACGCCCAGCCCGGCCTCGCCGATCATCGCGAGGTCGTTGGCGCCGTCGCCAATGGCGAGCGTCTGCTCGGGTCGAAGACCGAAACGGGAGCGTAGCTCGATGAGCGCGTCGAGCTTGGCCTGCTTGCCGAGGATCGGCTCGGCCACCTCTCCGCGCAGGATGCCGTCATCGGCGAGCAGGATGTTCGAGCGGTGCTCGTCGAAGCCGATCGTCGCGGCGAGCGGCCCGGTGAAGACGGTGAAGCCGCCCGAGACAAGCGCCGTGTAGCCGCCATTGGCGCGCATGGTCGCCACCAGCGCCCCGCCGCCCGGCGTCAGGGTGATGCGCTCAGCGATGATCTGCTCGACGACGGCGAGCTTCACGCCCTTCAGCAAGGCCACGCGCTCGCGCAGCGCCGGTTCGAAGTCGATCTCGCCGCGCATGGCGCGCTCGGTGATGTCGGAGACCTTTTCCTTGAGGCCGACGCAGGCGGCGAGTTCGTCGATGCATTCCTGGCCGATCATGGTCGAATCCATGTCGGCGAGGAACAGGCGCTTGCGCCGCGTCGCCGCAGGCTGAACGATGATGTCGATCCTCGCCTCGCCCAGCGCCCGGCGCAGATCGAATTCGAGCCGGAGCGCGTCGCCGGCGTCGGCGAACAGGTCGGCGGCGATCTCGCCGTCGAGCCGCGCCGTATTCGAACCCGGCGCGGCTTGCCTCAGCCTGTCGAGCAGGGCATCTCTCAGAAGAGCCTGTCCATGGGCGCAAACCAGCGTGGCGACGAGTGTCATCGGAACCTGACGAGCGAGAAGCCGATGCGGCTGTGAAGGCGGTGCTCATCGCAGGTCCAACCGCGAGCGGCAAGTCGGCGCTGGCGCTGGCGCTGGCGCGGCGGCTCGGCGGCGTCGTCGTCAACGTCGATTCGATGCAGGTCTACCGCGACCTGCGGGTGCTCAGCGCCCGGCCGACGCCGGAGGAGGAAGCGGCGTTGCCGCACCGGCTCTACGGCCATGTCGATGGCGCCGAGAACCATTCCGCCATGCGCCATGTGGCCGATGTCGCCGCGCTCCTGGCCGGGCTGGACGCGCGGGGCGTCCGGCCCGTGCTGGTCGGCGGCACGGGGCTTTACTTCAAGGCGCTGACCGACGGGTTCTCGGCGATCCCGCCCGTGCCCGAGGCGGTGCGCGCGCGCTTCCGCGCCCGCGTCGAGGGTCTCGACGCCGCCGCGCTCCATGCCGAGCTCGCGGAGGTCGATCCGGCGATGGCCCAGAGGCTGAGACCGGGCGACCGGATGCGGCTGATGCGCGCGCTCGAAGTGTTCGAGGCGACCGGACGGTCGCTCGCCAGCTTCCAGGGCGAGCGCCGGCCGGGGCCGCTGGCGGGAGCCGCGCTGCTGCGGCTGTTCGTCAGCCCCGACCGGGAGACCGTGCGCGCCCGCATCGATGCGCGGTTCGAGACGATGATGGCGCAAGGCGCGCTCGACGAGGCCGAGCGCCTGCGCGCCCGCAGGCTCGACCCGTTGCTGCCGGTGATGCGCGCCCATGGCGTGCCCGGCCTGATCGCCCATCTCGAGGGCAGGATCAGCCGCAATGAGGCCGTCGCACGCGGCCAGGCCGATACGCGCGCCTACGCGAAACGCCAGATGACCTGGTTTCGTCACCAGATGCGGGGCTGGGAGGCGGTCGCGCCGGAGCTGGCGCTGCCGACCGCGCTGGCGCGGCTGGGCTTGCGCGACTGAGGCGTCAGGCTGCGGCGGCGGCCGCCCCGATCAGGTCCGTTTCGGCGAACCGGATGCAGTCGCGGCCCTCCGCCTTGGCCCTGTAGAGCGCGCGGTCGGCGCGCTCGATGAAGGCGGGCAGCGTCTCGCGGCTCCGGCGCGTGGCGACGCCGAAGCTCGCCGAGACCTGCAGCGCCAGCGTTTCCGAGACCGGCAGGGCGCGCGTCGCCAGCGCCTTGCGCACGCGGCCGGCCAGCGCCGTCGCGACCTCGACGCCGGCTTGCGGCAGAAACATCACGAACTCCTCGCCGCCGAAGCGGCAGACGAGGTCGCCGTCGCCGCGGACGGCGCCGAGCAGCAGGTCGGCGAAGGCGCGGATGACGGCGTCGCCGGCGGCGTGGCCATGCTCGTCGTTGACGCGCTTGAAATGGTCGAGATCGACGATGATGAGCGAGGTTTCCTCGCCGCTCCGGTCGCAGGCCGCGATGGCGGCGTTCGCCTTGTCCATGAAGGTGCGGCGGTTCAGCAGAGCGGTCAGCGAATCGGTCTCGGCGAGGCGGCGCAGTTCCTGCTCGCGCTCCTCGCGCTGGCCGATCTCCTCCGACAGAGCCCGGCGGGTGGCGCGCTCGCGGCCGATCTCCAGCGCCAGGGTCGCGGCCCGGCTCTGCAAGGTGAGGTTGGCCATCTTCAGTTCGGAGATGTCGGTCAGGGTCATGACCAGGCCGTCGCCCAGCGGCGCGAGCGCGATCTGCAGCCAGACATCGCGGCCGTCGCGCGCAAAGCAGGTCTCGAACGTGTCGTTCCGGCGAAATTCGATCGTGTAGAGGCATCGCCGCCACAGCATCGGGTCGTCGAGGAAGCACAGTCCGGTGCGCGCATCGGCGTCGAGCAGGGATTCGTTCCCCGATCCGGCGAGCGTCACGGCGCGCCGGTTGGCGGTGACGATCACCGCCCGCTCGACATTGCCCTCCCGGTCGCGGATCGCCCGCAAGGCGACGATTCCGGAGGGCGAGGTATCGAGCACGGTGGCCAGCAATTCCTCGCGGAAATGCAGCGGGCGGCTGAAGACGATCAGGAACCGGTCGCCGTTGCGCGCCGTCGTCGGCAGCGCCAGCCGCTCCCACAGGCGCACGCGGATGGTCTTGAGCGAGCGATGAACGGTGTAGGCCGGGGCGCCGTCCGCCAGCGCGCGGTCGTAGCAGGCGGTGGTGAAGCGGGCGACCTGCGGCGTCATCCGCGAGACCCTGTCGCCGAGGCGCGAGGCGCCGACGACGCGCGCGATCTCGCGACCATAGTGGACATAGGTGTAGTCGCCGTCGCCGCTCGGGGTCACGATCATGAGTTCGTCGCCGAACTCCGCCAGGAGCTCCTCGGACAGAGCCTCGTGCGGCGCCCCCGCCTTCGCCTGCGCGCAACGCGCGAAGCGCGCCAGCAGATCGCCGATTTCGGGAGCGTGCGCCCGCTCCGCGATGTTCTCGGTATGCACTTCCAGATACATGACGATCCCGATCCGTCCGGACAGCCTAGCAGGCCCGGGATTGACAAAGCGTTCCCTAGCGGCAGCGGGTTCTCGCGATTTCGCGCGGGGCCGCCGATCGATGTCTCGGCGCCCCGCCCGGGCGGCGCCGCGCCTTGACACCGCCCATCGGGATGGGCTGTCCTCAGCCCGTCAGGCGCGAGATCGCCGCGGAGCGATCGCGAAAAGAGCGCAACCAGGAAACGCTTTCGGGAGATTGAGCCGTGATCGCACGCATGATCCTTGCCGCCGGCCTGACGCTCGCCGCGTCCGCCGGATTGTCCGTCGCCGCCTTCGCACAGGCCAAGGGCCCGGTGATCGGAGTGAGCTGGTCGAACTTCCAGGAGGAGCGCTGGAAGACCGACGAGGCCGCGATCAAGGCCGCGATCGAAAAGGTCGGCGGGACCTATCTCTCGGCCGACGCGCAATCCTCGCCCGCCAAGCAGCTCACCGATGTCGAGAGCCTGATCGCGCGCGGCGCCAAGGCGCTGATCGTGCTGGCGCAGGACGCGCAGGCGATCCGCCCGGCCGTGCAGAAGGCGGTGGACGAGGGCATCGCGGTCGTCGGTTACGACCGGCTGATCGAAATCCCGCAGGCCTTCTACCTGACCTTCGACAATGTCGAGGTCGGCCGGATGATGGGCCGCGAGATCCTCAGGGCGAAGCCCGAAGGCAACTACGTCTTCATCAAGGGCTCCTCGGCGGATCCGAACGCCGGCTTCCTGTTCCAGGGCTCGATCGAGGTTCTGAAACCCGCGATCGACGCCGGCAAGATCAGGAATGTCGGCGAGGCCTTCACCGATGGCTGGCTGCCGGCCAACGCCCAGCGCAACATGGAGCAGTTCCTGACCCGCAACGCCAACAAGGTCGATGCGGTGGTCGCCGCCAATGACGGCACGGCCGGCGGCGCGATCGCGGCGATGGCGGCGCAGGGGCTGGCAGGCTCCGTGCCGGTCTCCGGGCAGGACGCCGACCGCGCCGCGCTGAACCGCATCGCGCTCGGCACGCAGACCGTGACGATCTGGAAGGACGCCCGCGAACTCGGCCGCAACGCGGCGGAAATCGCGATCAAGCTCGCCGGCGGCGCGAAGCTGACCGAGGTTTCGGGCGCGACGGCCTGGAACCAGGGGCCGGGGAAGCAGACCATGACGGCGCTGTTCCTCAAGCCCGTGCCGGTGACCAGGGACAACCTCAAAGTCGTGATCGACGCCGGCTGGGCCCCGAAGACGGCCGTGTGCCAGGGCGTCGCGGCCGGCAAGGTCGCCGCTTGTGACTGAGACGGCCCCCGCGCCGGCAAGATCGGTGCAGGAATCGCCGGCGCAGGTCCGTTCGCTCGCCGACCGCATGCGCGAGATCGAATTCGATCCGCGCATGATCGGAATGGTCGTGGCGCTCAGCCTGATCTGGATCGGCTTCAACTGGCTCTCGGGCGGCGCCTTCCTGACGCCGCGCAATCTCTGGAACCTGCTGGTCCAGACCGCCTCGATCGCGGTGATGGCCTGCGGCATGGTGCTGGTCATCGTCACCCGCAACATCGACCTCTCGGTCGGGGCGATGCTGGGCTTCGTCGGGATGGTGGTCGGCCTCGTGCAGGTCAGGCTGCTGCCGGAGTTCTGGGGTTTCGAGCATCCGCTGACCTGGATCGTCAGCCTCGTCGCCGCCATCGGGCTCGGCGGGCTGGTCGGGCTGTTTCAGGGGGCCTTGATCGCCTTCCTCGCCATTCCCTCCTTCATCGTCACGCTGGGCGGGCTGCTGGTCTGGCGCGGCGCGGCGTGGTGGGTGACGCAGGGCCAGACCATCGCGCCGATGGACGGGCGCTTCCGCCCGCTCGGCGGCGGCATCGAGGGCGCGATCGGCGCCCCGGCTTCCTGGGCGATCGGACTGGTCATCTGCGCGATCATTATCGCCGGAATGGCCTTCGCCCGGCGCCGGCGCGCGCGCTTCGGCTTTTCGCTGCGGCCGCTCTGGGCCGAACTGGCCATGGCCGGTCTCGCCTGTGGCGCGGTGCTCGGCGCCGTCCTGATCGCCAACGCCTATCTGCTGCCGGCCGGCGTGGCGCGCCGGCTCACCGAGGCGCAGGGCCTGGCGTGGCCGCCGGGCGGGCTCGCCATCGGCCATGGCCTGGCCGTGCCGGTGCTGCTGGCGCTGGCGGTCGGCGTCGCCATGACATTCCTGACCACGCGGCTGCGCTTCGGCCGCTATGTCTTCGCCATCGGCGGCAACCCGGAAGCGGCCCAGCTCTCCGGCGTCAACACCAGGAAGGTGCTGATGCTGGTCTACGGGCTGATGGGCGCGCTGGTCGGCGTCTCGGCCTGCATCTCGACGGCGCGCCTCAACGCGGCGACCAACTCGGCCGGCCAGCTCGACGAGCTCTATGTCATCGCGGCGGCGGTGATCGGCGGAACGTCGCTGGCCGGCGGGGTCGGCACCATCGCCGGTGCGATGCTCGGCGCGCTGGTGATGCAGTCGCTGCAATCGGGGATGGTGCTGATCGGCGTCGATACGCCGCTGCAGAACATCGTCGTCGGCGTCGTGCTCGTCGTTGCCGTCTGGCTCGACGGGCTCTACCGCAAGCGGCTGGGGTGAGCGCGATGGATGTGACCGCACCCCTCGTCGAAATGCGCGACATCTCCATCGCCTTCGGCGGCATCAAGGCGGTCGATGGCGCCAGCGTCGATCTCCATGCCGGCGAGGTGGTCGGGTTGCTCGGCCATAACGGCGCCGGCAAATCGACGCTGATCAAGATCCTCTCGGGGGCCTATCGCGCCGATTCCGGCGAGATCCGCGTTTCCGGCGAGCCGGTCGCGATCACGTCGCCGCGCGACGCCAAGCGCCACGGCATCGAGACGATCTACCAGACGCTGGCGCTGGCCGACAATGTCGACGCCGCCGCCAACATCTTTCTCGGCCGCGAACTGCTGACGCCCTGGCGCACGCTCGACGACGCCACCATGGAATCCGAGACCCGCAAGGTGATGGGCCGGCTCAACCCGCATTTCCGCCGCTTCAAGGAACCGGTCAAGGCGCTGTCGGGCGGCCAGCGCCAGTCGGTCGCGATCGCGCGCGCGATCTATTTCAACGCCCGCGTGCTGATCATGGACGAGCCGACGGCGGCGCTTGGCCCGGCCGAGACGAAGCAGGTCGCCGAACTCATCCTCGAACTGAAGAGGCAGGGCATCGGCATCTTCCTGATCAGCCACGATCTGCATGACGTGTTCGAACTCGCCGACCGCGTCAGCGTGATGAAGAACGGTCGCGTCGTCGGTTCGGCCCCTGTCCGCGACGTGACGCAGGACGAGGTGCTCGGCATGATCATCTCCGGAAAATGTCCGGCGGGTGCGACGCCGGGGCCGGGCGCGCTCGCGGGTTAGGCCCCGGGGCGAGGGCCGTGAGATGCGCGGCAAGCCGCTTGACCGCCAAACCGGGCTCGTCTAGCGTCAAAATCCAATCGTCAGGGATCGCAGGCGCGATGCGTAAACTCATTCTCGTAAAGACGCGCTGGTAGGGGCCGGTTCTTCAGAACCGCGCGTCCCCGACGCCAGCGCATGTCCAGGCCCCTCGGAGGGCCTTTTTTATTGCCCGCTTTCCGCCGAAACCGACAAGATCAAGCCGCAGGAGACCGTGATGAGCGAGATGATGACCGGCGCCGAGATGGTCGTCCGCGCGCTTCAGGACCAGGGCGTCGAACACCTGTTCGGCTATCCCGGGGGGGCGGTGCTGCCGATCTACGACGCGCTGTTCCAGCAGGACAGGGTCAAGCACGTGCTCGTCCGGCACGAGCAGGGCGCGGTTCATGCCGCCGAGGGATATGCCCGGTCGGCGGCGGGCAAGGTC
>JAKFWE010000199.1 GCA_021732895.1 Allobosea sp.
TCCCGCCCATCTGGTCGATGGCCATCTGGAAGCCGTCGCGCACCTGTTGGCCGAGCGTCGCGGCGGGGCCGGTCAGCACGCTGACGACGCCGATCTTCATCGGCTCCTGCGCCCGCGCGGCGCTCGCGGCGGCGAGAGCGAACAGGCCGGCGCCGGCGGCAAGGGCGAATTTGGCTGTCATGTCAGGTCCTCCCGGAACGAGCGAGAAAGCGGGTGCGCGACAGGGGTCCCTCAACCTCCCGAACCGCGCGACGCGGGCATATTGTTTCAAGCTTAAAATATCTGCAAGGGGTTCGTGGAGAAGAATTTTCCGCTGGCCGTCGAGCGTCATTCTCGGGCGGCGCGGAGCGCCGACCCGAGAACCTCGCCACGAGATCGCGCTGGATACCCAGATGGTCGGGTCGAGCCCGATCATGACGCACCAGCTCACGCCTGCACGCCGTCGACATACCAGTCCATCTTGGACATCAGTTCGTCGGACGCCGTCTCGCCGGCCTTGAGGCGCACGACGCCCTTCTGGTCCTTGAGCTCGCCGGTGAAGGGGTGGAGCGTGCCCGCGACGATGCCCTTCTCCACCGCTTCCGCCGCCGCCTTCGCCGCCGGCGTCACCGCGTCGTTGTAGGGCGCGATCTTGACCATGCCGTCCTTGATGCCGCCCCAGACGTCGCCGGTCTTCCAGGAGCCGTCCATCGCTTCGCGCACGCGCTTGACGTAGTAGCCCGACCAGTCGTCGACGATCGCCGAGAGATGCGCCTTGGGCGCGAAGGCCTTCATGTCTGAGGCCTGCCCGAAGGCGAAGACGCCGCGCTGCTCGGCCGCCTGCAGGGCCGCGGCGGAGTCGGTGTGCTGGGTGATGATGTCGCAGCCCTGGTCGATCAGCGCCTTGGCCGCGTCGGCCTCCTTGGCCGGGTCGTACCAGGTCGAGGCCCAGATCACCCTCGTCTTGAAGTTGGGGTTCACCTTCTTCGCCGCGAGGTGGAAGGCGTTGATGCCCATCACCACTTCCGGGATCGGGAAGGAGGCGATGTAGCCGGCCTGGCCGGATTTCGACATGTGCCCGGCGATCGTGCCGATCACGGCGCGGCCCTCGTAGAAGCGGGCGTTGTAGGTCGCGACGTTCTCGGCGCGCTGATAGCCGGTGGCGTGCTCGAAATTGATCTTCGGGAACTGCTTCGCCACCTGGATGGTCGGGTTCATGAAGCCGAACGAGGTGGTGAAGATCAGCTGGTTGCCGCCCTGGGCGAGTTGGCGGATGGCGCGCGCGGCGTCCGGCCCTTCCGCCACCTTCTCGATGAAGCTGGTCTTGACCCTGGCGCCGAACTCCTTCTCGACCGCCAGCCGCCCCTGGTCGTGCGTCCAGGTCCAGCCATGGTCGCCGACCGGCCCGACATAGACGAAGCCGACGCCGAAAGGAGCCTGAGCCGAGGCGCGCCCTCCGATCAGCGGCAGGGTCGCGGCCGTCGCGCCGGCGCCGAAATTGAACCTGCGGCGGGTGATGATCGAGGTCATGGTCCAGGTCTCCCCTCATGGTGGCGGCGTCACGACGCCGAGAATGGCTTTCCGAGGCAGGCCGGTGCGCCGGCGCGGCCGGCCTGTCGTCCCAGCGACATCATGGTCAGAACCGCGATCGTCGCAAGATAGGGAGCCATCGCCAGCAACTCCGGCGCCAGCCAGGCGATCCCGGCGGCCTTGAGTTGCAGCTCGGCGGTCATCACCGCCCCGAACAGGTAGGCCCCGAACAGCAGCCGCCCCGGCCGCCAGCCTGCGAAGACGACGAGCGCGAGCGCGATCCAGCCCCGTCCGGCCGTCAGCCCGTCCGCCCACATCGGCGTCAGCGCCAGCGAGAAATACGCTCCGCCGAGCCCCGCCAGCGCGCCGCCGAAGGCGATCGCGGCGTAGCGGATCGCGATCACCCGGTAGCCGATCGCGTGGGCCGAGGCGTCGTTCTCGCCGACGCCGCGCAGGATCAGCCCGGCCCGCGTCCGCCTCAGGAACAGACCGACCGCCAGCACCAGCGCCAGCGACAGATAGACCACGCCATCGTGTCCGAAGACGGCGCGAAGCACCGGGTGGTCCGATAGCGCATCCGGAAAGACCGGGCCGAGCCGCGTGATCGTGCGACCGACGAAGCCGGCCCCGATCAGCGACGATGCGCCGATGCCGAAGATGGTCAGCGCCAGCCCGGTCGCGACCTGATTCGCATTCAGGCTCAGCGTCAGGATGGCGAAGACCATGCCGACGGCCACCCCGGCCGCCCCGGCGGCGGCGAGGCCGAGCGCCGTGCTGCCCGTGCTGTAGGCGACCGCGAAGCCCGCGACCGCGCCGGTGAGCATCATGCCCTCGACGCCGAGATTGAGCACGCCGGATTTTTCGACGACGAGCTCGCCGAGCGCCGCCAGCAGGATCGGGGTCGAGGCCGCGACCAGCGTCATCAGGATGGAGACGAGGATGGCGGAGGTCATGGCGCGCCCTTCGTCGTTCCGGGGCGCGCCAAAGGCGCGAACCTAGAACCCACGACCGGGTGAGTCCTCTGCTTCACCGTCATGCTCGCCCGTGTGGCGAGCATCCACGTCTTTGGCTTGGGGCTGGACGGCGCAAGACGTGGATGGTCGGCACAAGGCCGACCATGACGGGGTTTCCGTCTCACCCTGTCGTGGGTCCCGGGTTCGCTGCTGCGCAGCGCGCCGGAATGGCAATGGTGGGCAGCCGGACGCTCGCTCATGCCGCCCTTGCCTTCCAGCCGATGCGGTATGTCACCAGCACATCCGTCGCCAGCAGCACGAAGAGCAGCAGCGCCTGGAACAGGCCGGTCGCCGCCTGCGGCAGCTTGACCGTGGTCTGGGCGATCTCGCCGCCGACATAGGTCGCCGCCAGCGCCAGTCCGCCGAAGACGATGCCGAGCGGATGCAGACGGCCGAGGAACGCCACGATGATCGCGGTGAAGCCGTAGCCGCTCGGGAATTGCGGCGTGAGCTGGCCGAACGGGCCGGCGGCCTCGAACAGGCCGGCGAGCCCGGCGAGCCCGCCGCCCGCCAGCAGGCAGGCCCAGGTCACCCCGTCGGCGCGGAAGCCGCCATGGCGCGCGGCCTGAGGCGCGAGCCCGACGACCTTGACCGCGTAGCCGGCGGTCGTCTTCTCCAGCACCAGCCAGGCGACGAGCGCGATCGCCAGCGCCAGCGGAATGCCGAGATGAACCAGCGAGCCCTCCGCCAGCACCGGCAAGGTCTGGTCGGCCCCGAACAGCCGCGTCTGCGGGAAGTTGAACCCGTCAGGGTCCTTCCACGGGCCGCGCACGAGGTAGTATAGGCCCTGCACCGCGACATAGGTCAGCATCAGGCTGGTCAGGATTTCGCTGACCCCGAGCCTGACGCGCAGAAAGGCGGGAACAGCCGCGAAGGCCATGCCGCCGAGGATGCCGGCGAACGCCATGGCCGGCAGGATCCACCAGCCGGTCATGCCGTGCGTCGCCAGCGCCACGCCCGTGCCGGCGATCGCGCCGACGATGTATTGCCCCTCCGCCCCGATGTTCCAGACATTGGCGCGAAAGCCGATGGCGAGGCCGAGCGCGATCATGACCAGCGGCGCGGCCTTGACGCCGAGATCGGGCCAGCGCTGCGGCTCCAGGAACGGCGTCAGGAAAATGTCGCGCACGGCCTGCGCGCCCGGATAGCCCATCGCGGTGAACACGGCGACGCCGATCAGCATGGTGAGAGCCACCGCGATAAGCGGGCTGGCGTAGAGCATCGCGGCGCTGGGCTCGCGGCGGCGACGCCATTCAAGCATGGGCGGCGCCTCCGGCCTGGGCGTCGACGCCGCGCATGCCGCCCATCATCAGGCCGATTTCGTCGATTCGCAGGCCGGCGACGTCGCGCGGGGCGGACAACCCGCCCTCGTTGATGACGCAGAGCCGGTCCGCCAGCTCCAGCAGTTCGTCGAGATCCTGCGAGATCACCACCACGGCCGAGCCCTTGGCCGCGAGATCGACCAACTCCTGCCGGATCGCGGCGGCGGCGCCAGCATCCACCCCCCAGGTCGGCTGCGAGACGACGAGCACGGCGGGCTCCTGGCCGATCTCCCGGCCCATGACGAATTTCTGCAGGTTGCCGCCCGACAGCGAGCGCGCCAGCGCGCCCGGGCCGGTCGTGCGCACGTCGAAGCGGCGGATCACCGCTTGCGTGAACCGCTCGACCTCGCCGCGCGCGATGATGCCGAGCGGGGCAAGCGGCAGACGGTGCCGCGCCGTCAGCAGGGCGTTGTCGGCGAGCGCGAAATCCGGCACGGCGGCATGGCCGTTGCGCTCCTCGGGCACGCAGGCGAGGCCGAGCGCGCGGCGCGCGCCGGCCCCTTCCAGACCGATCGGCCTGCCGTCGAGCAGGATCGCGGCGCCTGAACCCGCCAGCCGCTCGCCCGAGAGCGCGGTCAGCAATTCCGACTGGCCATTGCCGGCGACGCCGGCGACGCCGAGGATCTCGCCGGCGCGGGCCGCGAGGCTCACCGCGCGCAGGGCGGTCCCGAAGGGCGGCTCGCCAGCCAGCGTCAGGTTTTCGACCTGCAGCCTGATCGCGCCCGCGCCGCCGCCGGGCCTGCGCGCGATCTGGCGCAGCTCCGCGCCGATCATCAGCTCCGCCATGCGTTTGGCGCTCTCGATCTTGGGGTCGCAGGTCGCCACGACCTTGCCGCCGCGCAGGATCGTGGCCGCCTCGCACAAGGCTTTGATCTCGTGCAGCTTGTGCGAAATGTAGAGGATGGCGCAGCCCTCGGATGCGATCTGACGCAGCGTCGAGAACAGCCGCTCGACCTCCTGAGGCGTCAGCACCGAGGTCGGCTCGTCCATGATGAGCAGCTTCGGCTTTTGCAGAAGGCAGCGCACGATCTCGATGCGCTGGCGTTCGCCGACCGAAAGCGTGTGCACCGCGCGGTCGGGATCGAGCGGCAGCGAATAGCTCTGGAGGATCGCGGCGACCCGGACCTTGAGCTCGGCCAGGTCGACCGCCTCGTCGAGCCCGAGCGCGATGTTCTCGATCACGCTCATCGCGTCGAACAGCGAGAAGTGCTGGAACACCATGCCGATGCCGAGCCTGCGCGCGGCGCGCGGCGAGGGGATCGCCACCGTTTCGCCGTCCCAGGCGATGGCGCCGGCGTCGGCCTGCTGCACGCCGTAGATGATCTTGACCAGCGTCGATTTGCCGGCCCCGTTCTCGCCGAGCAGGGCATGGATTTCGCCGGGGCGGACGCTCAGGCTGATGTCCTCGTTCGCCTTCACGCCCGGAAAGCTTTTCGAGATGCCGGCCAGGGCGAGGCGGGGCGGAGCGGTCATCGTGTCGTCGTATCTGCCGTTTCGCTGGTTTCGGGCGCTTGCTCGCGGCGTAGCAAGCTCCGCACCAGTTCGGCTGTCGTCAGGGCGGCGATGACTTCGGGCCGCTTGTCGTCCACATCGGCGCCGCCGATCGGGCAGGTGAGCCGGGCCAGCGCTTCGCTTCGGCCTCCGGAGCGCAGGAACCCCGCCTCGAAGCGGGCGCGCTTGGTGGCCGAGCCGATCATGCCGACATAAGCCGCGTCACGGCGCGTCAGCGCCGCCTCCGCCAGACGATAATCCAGCGCATGGCTGTGGGTCAGGACCACGAAGGCCGCCTCCGCCGGCGCGGTCTCGATCGCCGCGACCGGATCGGCCATGCGGATGCAGGTGATCGCGGCGGGCACGCCATCCAAGACGCCGTCGCGGTCGTCGATCAGAGACGTCGCGAAGGGCAGGGGAGCGAGCGCCAGCGCCAGCGCCCGGCCGGTATGGCCCGCGCCGAAGATCAGGATCGCGGGCCGGTACTTCGCCTCGACCTGCGCGATCGTCCGCTGCATCACCACATCGACGACATCGGCCCGGTGCAAGGCGACGACGACCCGCCCGCCGCAGCACTGCCCCATCTGCGGGCCCAACGGGATGTCGATGCGGCGCTGCTGCTCCCCACTCGCCAGCATCGCGCGAGCAATGTCGATGCAGTGGAATTCGAGCTGCCCGCCGCCGATGGTGCCGGCAGAGGCGGTGGCGGAGACCGCCATGGTCGCGCCGGCCTCGCGCGGTGTGGAGCCCCGCGCCGACGCGATGCGGGCGAGGATGACGCCGGAGGCCAGGTGCTGGACGATGAAGGCGGAGAGGGAGGTCATGGCCGTCTTGCTCGACATTCGGGGTCGAGGCGCGGGGAACCCCTCCCCCCTAAGGAGAGGGGTTCCCCGCGCTTGGCCGCAGCGGCTGTGTGAACTGGACGAGTGACGCTCACTGCCCTGCCCCCGCCCCAACCTCCGCCCGCACCCGCTCGACGGCATCGAGCACCCGCTCCGGCGTCGCCGGCGCGTCGAGCCTGGGGCAGATCCGATGCCCGCCGACGCTCGCAACCGCATCCGACAGCGCATGCAGAACCGAGATCGCCAGCATCAGCGGCGGCTCGCCGACGGCCTTCGAGCGATGGATCGTCGGTTCGCGGTTGGGCGCGTTCTCCAGCAGCGCGACGTTGAAGATGCGCGGCCGGTCGGAGGCGACGGGAATCTTGTAGGTCGAGGGCGCATGCGTCTTCAGCACGCCCTTGTCGTCCCAGACCAGTTCCTCCGTCGTGAGCCAGCCCATGCCCTGCACGAATCCGCCCTCGATCTGGCCGATGTCGATCGCCGGGTTCAGCGACGTTCCGCAATCATGCAGGATGTCGACCCGCTCGACCTTGTATTCGCCCGTCAGCGTGTCGATCGCGACTTCCGCCGCCGCGGCGCCATAGGCGAAGTAATAGAACGGGTGGCCACGCCCGGTCTTGCGGTCCCAGTGTATTTTGGGCGTGGCGTAGAAGCCGGTCGCCGAGAGCTGGATGCGGGCCATGTAGGCAGCTCTGACCAGCGCGGAAAAGGCGATCTCGCGCCCGCCGACCCTGACATGTCCGGGCAGGAAGGCGATCGCCCCGGGCGCCTCCTGCCAGTGCCGCGCCGCGAACGCGACCAGCCGCGCCTTGATCGTCTCGCAGGCGTCGAGCGCGGCCATGCCGTTGAGGTCGGAGCCCGACGAGGCGGCGGTGGCGGAGGTGTTGGGCACCTTGCCGGTGGTGGTCGCGGTGATCTTCACCTGGTCGAGCCCGATGCCGAAGGCGTCGCTGACGACCTGCGCCACCTTGACGTTGAGCCCCTGGCCCATCTCCGTGCCGCCATGGTTCAGCATCACCGTGCCGTCGCTGTAGACATGCACCAGCGCGCCGGCCTGGTTGAACCAGGTCGCAGTGAACGAGATGCCGAATTTCACCGGCGTCAGCGCCAGCCCGCGTCTGATCACCGGACTGTCGGCGTTGAAGGCGCGAATCGCCTGCCGGCGGGCGCGGTAGTCGCAACTCCGCTCCAGCGCGGACATCACCTCGCCGGCGATCATGTCCTCGACGGGCTGGTGGTAGGGCGTCAGGTCGCGGCCTTCCCCGCGATAGAGATTGCGCCGGCGCACCTCGAGCGGGTCGAGCCCGGTCGCGAAGGCGACCTCCTCGATGATGCGTTCGGCCCCGACCATGCCCTGCGGCCCGCCGAAGCCCCTGAACGCGGTGTTGGACACGGTGTTGGTCAGCAGGGGCTGCGACACGGCCCGCACGGCCGGATAGAAATAGCAGTTGTCGGCGTGAAACAGCGCCCGGTCGGTGACCGGGCCGGAGAGATCGGCGTTCCAGCCGCAGCGCGCCGCGAACACCGTGTCCACCGCCAGGATACGGCCGTCCCCATCGAAGCCGATTTCGTAGTCGCAAACGAAATCATGGCGCTTGCCGGTGATGGCCATGTCGTCGTCGCGGTCGGGCCGCAGTTTCACCGGCCGCCCGAGCCGGCGGGCGGCCAGAGCCGCGACGACCGCGAACAGGTTCGACTGGGTTTCCTTGCCGCCGAAGCCGCCGCCCATGCGCCTGACCTCGACGGTGACCGCGTGCGCGCCGACGCCGAGCACGGCTGCGACCATGTGCTGCGCCTCCGTCGGATGCTGCGTCGAGGACAAAACCAGCATGTCCTCGTCCTCGCCCGGGATCGCGAGCGCGATCTGGCCCTCCAGGTAGAAATGGTCCTGCCCGCCGATCGCCATCGATCCGCTCAACCGGCGCGGGGCGCCCGCCATGGCGGCGCCGACGTCGCCGCGCTCGAGCTTCAGCGGGTCCGTGACGAGCGCGCCGCCGGCGGCGCGCGCGGCCGCCACGTCGAGCACCGGCGGCTTCTCGCGATACGCCGCCCTCGCCAGCAGCGCCGCGCGCCGCGCCTGGTCGCGCGTCTCGGCGACGACGGCGAAGAGCGGCTGGCCGTGATGCAGGATCGCATCCGTGGCGAAGACCGGTTCGTCATGGCGGTGCGTCGAGGAGATGTCGTTGACGCCGGGGATGTCGCTGGCGCTCAGCACGCAGAGCACGCCGGGCGCGGTCCGCACCGGCTCGAGATCGAGCGAGACCAGAGCGCCATGCGCGATCGCGGCGAGCCCGAGACAGGCATGGGCGAGCCCTTCCGGGCCGGCGACGTCGTCGATGTAGAGCGCCTCGCCGGCGACATGCTTGGCCGCCGAGTCGTGGCGAACCGCGGCGCCGACCAGCGGCTGCGCCGACGCGCTCCGGGAGGGGCCGGCGTCGAGCCGCTTGCGCGCGTCAGCCATGGACCGGCTCCGCCAGCAGGCCGGCGACGCGTGTCCCGACCCCGGGCTGCGTGGTCTCGATCCAGAACCGCCGCAGCAGCGCGCCGGCGACCTTCAGGCGATAGCCGGCCGAGGCGCGCATGTCGCTGAGCGGCGCGAAGTCATGCGCCAGGGCCGCGATGGCGGCCGTGACGGCGGCGTCGTCCCAACGCCGGCCGAGCAGCGCCGCCTCGGCCGCGCTCGCACGCCTGGGAGTGCCGGCCATCCCGCCATAAGCCAGGCGCGCTTCGGCGATCGCGCCCGCTGCGTCGCGCCGGATGAGGAAGGCCCCGCAGAGCGCCGAGATGTCCTCGTCGAAGCGCTTGCTGATCTTCGAGACATGGAACAGCGCGTCGGCCGGCGGTTTCGGCGCGAGCACCGCCTCGACGAACTCGCCCGGCCGCAGATCCTGCTTGCGGTAGTCGAGGAAGAAGGCTTCGAGGGGGAGGGTGCGGCGATGGTCGCCGCGCCGGAGCACCAGTCTCGCCCCCAGCGCGATC
>JAKFWE010000337.1 GCA_021732895.1 Allobosea sp.
CGGACTGCGCCGGGCGACCTCGACGGCGATCTCGTCGGCGCGGCCAGACATCGTCGATCGCGCCGGGACCGTGATGGCGACCGACGTGCGCACCGTCTCGGTCTTCGCCGAGCCGCGCAAGATCATCGACAAGGACGAGGCGACCGAGCTTTTGACCGCCGTCCTGCCCGAACTCGACGCCAGGGACCTGCGCGAAAAGCTCGGCACCCGCAAGGGCTTCGTCTGGGTCAAGCGCGAGATCACGCCGCGCCAGCAGGCCGAGGTTCATCGGCTCGGCATTCCCGGCGTCGGCTTCGTGCCCGAGAACAAGCGAATCTATCCCAATGGCGTCGCGGCGGCCCATATCCTCGGCTTCGCCAACATTGACAATGTCGGTATCGCCGGGATCGAGAAATACATCGATTCCCAGGGCCTGCAGGACCTGAACGGGGCCGGTCTCGCCACGCAGGCCTCGGACCTCAAGCCGATCGTCCTGTCGGTCGATCTCAGGGTCCAGCACCTGCTGCGCGACGAACTCGCCAAGGGCATGGAGAAATACCGGGCCATCGCGGCCGCCGGCGCCATTCTGGACGTCAATACGGGCGAGGTCATCGCCTCCGTCTCGCTGCCGGATTTCGACCCGAGCAACCCGGTCGACGCGCATGACGACAACCGGATCAACCGCATCAATGTCGGCGTCTTCGAGATGGGATCGACGTTCAAGGCGCTGACGGTCGCGATGGCGCTGGATTCCGGCAAGGCCAACATCAACTCGACCTATTCCACCGCCGGCGGCATGCTCCGCTTCGGCAAGCACGTCATCCGCGAGTATCATGGCACGGGGCGGACGCTGACGGTGCCTGAGGTGTTCCTGCATTCGTCGAACATGGGGTCGGTCAAGATGGCGCTCTCGGTCGGCGTCGAGGGCCACAAGACCTTCCTGCGCAAGATGGCGCAGCTCGACCGGATGCGCACCGAGCTGCCGGAGGGCACGGATCCGATCGTGCCTGGCCGCTGGGGCGAGCTGAACACGGCGACGATCGCCTTCGGGCACGGGCTCGCGGTCGCGCCGATCCAGGCGCTGGCGGCGGTCGGTGCGCTGGTCAACGGCGGCAACCTGATCACGCCGACCTTCATCAAGCGATCGGAAGAGGAGGCGCGCAGGCTCGGCGTGCGCGTGATCAAGCCGGAGACCTCCGAAGCGATGCGCTACATCATGCGCATCAACGGCGAGAAGGGCACCGCCAAGAAGGCCGACGTGCCGGGCTATTTCGTCGGCGGCAAGACCGGCACCGCCGAGAAGGTGATCAAGGGTCGCTACGCCAAGAACAAGAACTTCACGACCTTCATGGCGATCGTGCCCGCCGACAAGCCGCGCTACCTGTTCCTGTCGATCTATGACGAGCCGAAAGGCTATGCCGAGAGCGGCGGCTACTCGACAGCCGCCTGGAACGCCGGCATCACGACGGGCAAGGTGATCGAGCGCGCGGCGCCGATTCTGGGTCTGCCGCCGCGCTTCGATCCGCCGGTCGCGCCGTTCCCGACGATGGCGCGGCTCGGCGCCTGGGGAACCCGCTGAGCCGACGATGAACGAACAGGATTTGAGCCTCGGCCGGCTTTTCCCCGGGGCTTTCCGGGACGAGGCGGCGCGGGCCGTCTCCGGCGTCGCCTTCGACAGCCGCAAGGCCGCGCCCGGATCGGCGTTCGTGGCGCTGGCCGGCGCCAGGGCCGACGGCGCCGATTTCATCGCCGACGCCGTGGCGCGGGGAGCGGTGGCGATCGTCTCGGGCCAGCCGCGTCCCGCCGGGCTCGACGCTACGATCGCCTTCGCTCAGGTCGCCGATCCGCGCCGCGCGCTGGCGCTGGCGGCGGCCGCCATGCATCCGCGCCAGCCGGCGACCATCGTCGCGGTCACGGGCACGAGCGGCAAATCGTCGGTCGCCGATTTCAGCCGGCAGATCTTCCAGGCGCTCGGCCACGAGGCGGCGAGCCTCGGCACGATCGGCGTGGTCCGCCCGGGCGGCGCGACCTACGGCTCGCTGACCACGCCCGACCCGCTGACGCTGCACGCGGCGCTCGACGGGCTGGCGGGCGAGGGCGTCACGCATCTGGCGATGGAGGCCTCCTCGCACGGGCTCGACCAGCGCCGGCTCGACGGCGTCAGGCTCGCCGCCGGCGCCTTCCTCAATCTCGGCCACGACCATCTCGACTATCACGCCAGCCTGGAGGACTATCTCGCCGCCAAGATGCGGCTCTGGGAGCTGCTGCCTGCCGGCGCGCCGGTCGTGATCAACCGTGACGAACCCTACGCGGCGCAGGCCGCGAGCGCGGCGCAGGCGCGGGGCTGCGCGCTCATCGGCGTCGGCCGGGCGGGCGAGACCGTGACGCTTCTGGACAGCCGCAGAGAGGGCTTCTCGCAGCGGCTGCGCCTGCGCGTCGCAGGCCGGGAGATCACGGCGCTGCTCCCGCTGGTCGGGGACTTCATGGCCGGCAACGCGCTGGTGGCGGCCGGGCTCGCGGTCGCGACGGGGGAGGACGCCGTCGCGTCGATCGAGGCCATCGCCGGCCTCGTCGGCGTGCCGGGCCGGCTCGAACGCGTCGGCGAAAGCCGGGGCGGGCTCGTCGTCGTCGACTACGCCCACAAGCCGGACGCGCTCTCGGCCGTGCTTTCGACGCTGCGGCCCTACGCGGCCGGCCGGCTGATCTGCGTCTTCGGCTGCGGCGGCGACCGCGACCGCGCCAAGCGGCCGCTGATGGGGGCGATCGCCGCCGCGAAGGCCGACATCGCCATCGTCACCGACGACAACCCGCGCAGCGAGGAGCCGGCCGCGATCCGCCGCGAGATCCTCGCCGCCTCGCCGCTCCTGCGCGAGATCGGCGATCGCGCGGAAGCGATCCGCGCGGCGGTGGCGCTGCTGGGGCCGGGCGATCTTCTGGTCGTGGCCGGAAAAGGCCACGAAACCGGCCAGATCATGGGCGACCGGACCTTGCCCTTCTCGGACCACGCGGTGGTCAGGGCCGCGATGGCGGAGAGCCGGTGATGCAAGCACCTTCGACAATGCCTGCGCCCTTGTGGAGCGGGCAGGCCCTCGTCTCCGCCATGACCGCGCGGGCGATCGGCTCGGTTCCCGCCGCCATCGCCGGCGTTTCGATCGACACCCGCACTCTGGAGCCGGGCGACGCCTTCTTCGCCATCATCGGCGAGGCGCGAGACGGACATGATTTCGTCGCCGCCGCGCTGGCGAAGGGCGCCGCGCTGGCGGTGATCGATGCGGCCCACGCCGAAGCGATGAGCGGCCCCGGCCCTTACGCCGTCGTGCCCGATGTCCTGAAGGCGATGGAGCGCGCCGGCATGGCGCGCCGGGCGCAGCTCGAGGCCAAAATCGTGGCCGTCACCGGCTCGGTCGGCAAGACCGGCACGAAGGAAGCGCTGCGGCTCGTGCTCTCGCGGCAGGGCAAGACGCACGCGCCGGTCGCCTCCTACAACAATCACTGGGGCGTGCCTCTGACCCTGTGCCGGACCCCTCAAGACGTGGCCTACGCCGTCTACGAGATCGGCATGAGCAATCCGGGCGAAATCCTGCCGCTGGCGAAACTCGTCACGCCCGACGTCGCCATCGTCACCACGGTCCAGCCGGTGCATCTGGCCGCCTTCGCCTCGCTCGACGGCATCGCCGAGGAGAAGGGCGCGATCTTCGCGGGCCTGAAACCGGGCGGGACCGCGATCATCAACGCCGACATTCCGCAGTCCGCGCTGCTGCGCCGGCTCGCCGAGGCCAGCCCCGCCGGGCGGATCGTCAGCTTCGGCGAGAGCGCCGAGGCGGATGTGCGGCTCGTCGCCTGTGCGCTCAAGCCCGATATCTCGACCGTCGATGCGCTCGTATTCGGGCGAAAGGTCGCCTATCGCCTCGGCAGCCCGGGCCGGCACATCGTGCACAACTCGCTTTCCGTGCTGGCCGCCGTCGAGGCTCTGGGCGGCGATCTCGCCCTGGCCGCCCTGGCGCTGGGCGATCTCGTCCCGCCATCGGGCCGCGGCGCCAGGCAGGTCCACCTCGCGCCGGGCGGCCCGTTCACGCTGATCGACGAGAGCTACAACGGCAATCCAGCCTCGATGCGCGCCGCGATCGAGAATCTCGGCCGGATGCCGGTCTCGGGCCGGGGCCGGCGCATCGCGGTGCTCGGCGACATGCTGGAGCTGGGGCCGAGCGGGCCAGCCCTGCATGTCGGTCTCGGGGACGCGGTGATCGAGGCGCAGATCGACACGGTCTTCGCCTGCGGCCCGCTGATGCGCGGCCTCCATGACGGCTTGCCATCCGCCCTGCGGGGCGCTTATGCCGACGACGCGAGCGGCCTCGAGCCGCTCGTGCTCGATTCGATCAGGGCCGGGGACGTCGTCACGGTCAAGGGCTCGCTCGGTTCACGGATGGGGCCGATCGTCAAGGCGATCGCGGCCCGCTTCCCGGCCGCTCCCGCCGACGAATGAACTGGAAGGCGCAAGTCGATGCTCGTCTGGCTGGCGGAATTCTCCGGCACGTTCCCGATCCTGAACGTCTTCCGCTACATCACCTTCCGCGTCGGCGGGGCGACGGCGACGGCGCTGCTGTTCGTCTTCTTCTTCGGGCCGGCGGCGATCTCCTGGCTCCGGATCAAGCAGGGCAAGGGCCAGCCGATCCGCACGGACGGGCCTGAATCGCATCTCGCCAAGCGCGGCACGCCGACCATGGGCGGGCTGATGATCCTCGCCGGCCTGTTCGCCGCGACGCTGCTGTGGGGCAACCTGCGCAACCCCTATGTCTGGATCGTGCTCGGCGTCGCGGCGAGCTACGGCGCGATCGGCTTCTACGACGACTATCTCAAGGTCACGAAGCAGTCCCACAAGGGCTTTTCCGGCAAGGCCCGGCTGGCGCTGGAGATGGCGATCGCGCTCGTCGCGTGCGGTTTCATCATGGAACTCGGCCCGACCGGCATCTCGTCGGGCTTCGCGATGCCGTTCCTCAAGGAACTGGTCGTGCCGCTGGGCCTGCTGTTCCCGCTCGTCACGGCCTTCGTCGTGGTCGGGGCCGGCAACGCCGTCAACCTGACCGACGGGCTCGACGGGCTGGCGATCGTGCCGGTGATGATCGCGGGGGCGACCTTCGGCTTCATCTCCTATCTCGCCGGCAACGTGATCTTCGCCAACTACCTGCAGATCCACCATGTGCCCGGCGCCGGCGAGCTTTCGGTGATCTGCGGGGCGATGATCGGGGCCGGCCTCGGTTTCCTCTGGTTCAACGCGCCGCCGGCGCAGATCTTCATGGGCGACACCGGGTCGCTCGGCCTCGGCGGCCTGCTCGGCGTCATCGCCGTCGCGACCAAGCATGAGATCGTGCTGGCGATCGTCGGCGGGCTGTTCGTGGTCGAGGCGCTGTCGGTGATCATCCAGGTGATCGTCTACAAGCGCACCGGCAAGCGCGTCTTCCTGATGGCGCCGATCCACCACCATTTCGAGAAGCTGGGCTGGACCGAGCCGCAGGTGGTGATCCGGTTCTGGATCATCTCGGTGGTGCTGGCGCTGGTCGGCCTTTCGACGCTCAAGCTGCGCTGATGACACCCGTCGGCGTCTTCTCCGGCAAGCGGGTCGCGCTGTTCGGGCTCGGGGGCTCGGGGCTCGCGACCGCGCGCGCCCTGCTGGCCGGCGGGGCAGAGGTCGCGGCCTTCGACGACAATCAGGCCAGTCGCGACAGGGCGGCGGTGGAGGGCGTCGCCATCGTCGATCTGGCGGGCGCCGACTGGTCGCGCTTCGCCGCGCTGATCCTGGCGCCCGGCGTGCCGCTGACCCATCCCGCGCCGCACTGGACGGTCGAGAAGGCGCGGGCAGCCGACGTCGAGATCATCGGCGACATCGAACTCTTCTTTCGCGAACGGGCCGCGAGCGCGCCCGATGCGCCCGTCGTCGCCATCACCGGCACCAACGGCAAATCGACGACGACGGCGCTCGTCGCGCATGTGCTGCGCCGCGCCGGGCGTGATGTGCAGATGGGCGGCAACATCGGCGCCGCCGTGCTGACCCTGGCGCCGCCGGCCCTGAACCGCATCCATGTCGTCGAATGCTCGAGCTACCAGATCGACCTTGCGCCCTCGCTCAGGCCCACGGTCGGCATCCAGATGAACCTGACGCCCGACCATCTCGACCGGCACGGCACGTTCGAGCACTATGGCGCGATCAAGGAGCGGCTGGTCGCCAATGCCGACATCGCCGTGATCGGCGTCGATGACGAGCCCTCCAAGCAGATGGCGCGCCGGCGCGCCGCGACCGGCCGCAAGCTGGTCAGGATCAGCGGCGAGCAGCCGCTCGACGAGGGCGTCTTCGCCGGCGTTACGGCCAATGCGGGCGGGCTCGACACGCGCATCGTGCAGGTGAGGGACGGCAGGCCGCGCGTCGTCGCCAATCTCGCGGGCATCGGCTCGCTGAGGGGCGCCCACAACGCCCAGAACGCCGCGGCGGCCTTCGCCGCCTGTTTCTCGCTCGGCCTGTCGCCCGAGGAGATCGCGGCCGGCTTGCGCAGCTATCCCGGGCTGGCGCACCGGATGGAGGAGATCGGCCGCATCGGCCGCGTCGTCTTCATCAACGATTCCAAGGCGACCAACGCCGACTCGACGGAGAAGGCGCTGACCTCCTTCCGCGACATCTTCTGGATCCTCGGCGGCAAGGCTAAGGAAGGCGGCATCGGGAGCCTGACCCGCTATTTCCCGAACATCGCCAAGGCCTATCTGATCGGGGCGGCGAGCGACCTGTTCGCCGCGACCTTCGACGCGGATGGCCGGGTCGCCTATGAGCGCGCCGGCGCGCTCGACGTGGCGGTCGCGGCGGCGGCCCGCGATGCGCTGGCCCATCCGGGGGAAGGCGAAATCGCCGTGCTGCTCTCCCCGGCCTGCGCCTCCTTCGACCAGTTCCCGAATTTCGAGGTGCGGGGCGAGGCGTTCAGGAGGTTGGTGACCGGGCTGCCGGGGTTCGAGGCGTTCGCGGCCGGGTAGCCGTCACAGCCCGTGATCCGGAATCATTCCGTTAACCCTTCATTGACACAATGCTCCGTCTTGGAGGCGCGCGTTCCCGCGCCGGTCTCTCGATGGGAAGCTCTCGCATGGTCTCACGCGCGGAACCGACATTCAGCGGGCGCTGGTGGTGGTCGATCGATCGCGTCATCCTCGGCGCCTTGATCGCGCTGATGGTGTCCGGCGTCGTGCTGCTGATGGCGGGCGGGCCGCCGGTGGCCGAGCGCCTGCAGCTGTCGACCTTCCATTTCGTCAACCGCCAGGCGGTCTATCTGCTGGTCGCGGTCGCGATCTTCATTCCCGTTTCCTTCCTGACGCCGCGGCAGGTGCGGCGCGTCGCGCTCGTGGTCTTCGCGGTCTCGCTGGCGATGGTGGTGGCGACGCTTTATCTCGGCGTCGAGATCAAGGGCGCGCGGCGCTGGCTGACGCTGGGGCCGCTCGGCTCGGTGCAGCCGTCCGAGTTCATGAAGCCGGCCTTCGTCATCCTCGCGGCCTGGGCTTTCGCCGAGGGCACGCGCCGGCCCGATCTGCCCGGTACGCTGCTCGCCTTCCTGCTGCTGCCGGCGGCGATCGTGCCGCTCGTGCTGCAGCCCGATTTCGGCCAGACGGTGCTGGTCAGCCTAGTCTGGTGCGGCCTGTTCTTCGTCGCCGGCCTGCATTGGTTCTGGGTGCTGGGGCTCGGCGGCGCCGGCGCGTTCGGCATCCTCGTCGCCTATCAGCTCGTGCCGCATGTGCGCGCCCGCATCGAGCGCTTCATGGACAAGGGCTCGGGCGACACCTTCCAGATCGACACCGCGCTGGAGAGTTTCTCGTCGGGGGGCTGGCTCGGCAAGGGGCCGGGCGAGGGCACGGTGAAGCGGATCCTCCCCGACGCGCATACCGATTTCATCTTCGCGGTCACGGCGGAGGAGTTCGGCATCGTCGTCTGCATCGCGCTGGTGGCGCTGTTCGCGCTGATCGTGCTGCGGTCGCTGTTCGCCGCGCAGAGCGCCGAGGACCCGTTCTCGCGTCTGGCGGTGACCGGGCTCGCCCTGCTGTTCGGCATCCAGGCTGCGATCAACATGATGGTCAACCTGCACATGATGCCGGCCAAGGGCATGACGCTGCCCTTCATCTCCTATGGCGGCTCGTCGCTGGTTTCGCTGGCTCTCGGCGCGGGCTTCCTGCTGGCGCTGACGCGAAAACGGCCGCGCACCGAGACGATGACGCAATCCGGACGCTGAAAGCATGGACGCCGAACGCACGACGCCGCGCCCTCTGATCCTGCTGGCGGCCGGCGGCACCGGCGGGCATCTCTTCCCGGCGGAGGCGCTGAGCCATGCCCTGCGGCGGCGGGGCCTGCGCGTCGCGCTGGTCACCGATGAGCGGGCGCTCGCATATGCCGGCGGCTTCCCGGCGGAATCCGTGCATGCGACGCCATCCGCCACGCCATCCGGGCGTTCGCCGCTGAAGAAGGCGGCCGCGATGATCGAACTCGTCCGGGGCGTGTTCGTCGCGCGTGGCGTCGTCTCGGCGCTGAAGCCGGCGCTCGTCATCGGCTTCGGCGGCTATCCGACCGTGCCGCCGCTGCTGGCCGCCTCGCTGTCCGGCGTCGCGACGATGCTGCACGAGCAGAACGCCGTCATCGGCCGGGCCAACCGCTTCCTGTCGGGCCGCGTCAAGGTCATCGCGACGGGCTTCGCCGAGGTCGGGGGTCTGAGCGCGAGCGCGGCCGCCAAGTGCCGGCAGGTCGGCAATCCGGTGCGCCCGGCGGTGATCTAGGCGGTCTCGCCCTATGCCGGGCCCGGCGCCGGACCGGTCAACCTGCTCGTATTCGGCGGCAGCCAGGGCGCGCGGATCATGGCCGACATCGTGCCCCCCGCGATCGGGCTGCTGAGCCCTGAAGAGAGAGCGCGGCTGTCGATCGTGCAGCAGGCCCGCGACGAGGATTTCGACAGGGTCGCCGGGATCTACGCCGATCTGGGCGTCACGGCCGAGATCGCGCCGTTCTTCAGCGATCTGCCGGCGCGGATGGCTCAGGCGCATTTCGTGATCGGC
>JAKFWE010000268.1 GCA_021732895.1 Allobosea sp.
TAGCCGGCGATGCGGATCACCTCCATCCGGTCGAGCAGCGCCGGGGGGATGTTCAGCGTGTTGGCCGTGGTGACGAACATCACGTTCGACAGGTCGTAATCGACCTCGAGATAGTGGTCGTTGAACGTCGCGTTCTGCTCGGGATCAAGCACCTCCAGCAGGGCCGCCGACGGATCGCCGCGGAAGTCCTGGCCCATCTTGTCGATCTCGTCGAGCAGGATGAGCGGATTGGAGGTCTTGGCCTTCTTCATCGACTGGATGATCTTGCCGGGCATCGAGCCGATATAAGTCCGGCGATGGCCGCGGATCTCGGCTTCGTCGCGCACGCCGCCCAGCGACATGCGCACGAATTCGCGCCCCGTCGCCTTGGCGATCGACTTGCCGAGCGAGGTCTTGCCGACGCCCGGAGGACCGACGAGGCACAGGATCGGGCCGGCCAGCCGGTTGGCCCGCTGCTGCACGGCGAGATATTCGACGATCCGGTCCTTGACCTTGTCGAGACCGAAATGATCGTTGTCGAGCACGCCCTGCGCGATCGTCAGATCCTTCTTGATCTTCGATTTCTTGTTCCACGGGATGCCGAGCATCCAGTCGAGATAGTTGCGCACCACGGTCGCCTCGGCCGACATCGGCGACATCTGGCGCAGCTTCTTGAGCTCGGCCACCGCCTTGTCGCGGGCTTCCTTGCTGAGCTTCGTGCCGGCGATGCGCTCCTCCAGTTCGGCCAGTTCGTCGCGGCCTTCCTCGCCGTCGCCGAGCTCCTTCTGGATCGCCTTCATCTGCTCGTTGAGATAGTATTCGCGCTGCGTCTTCTCCATCTGGCGCTTGACGCGCGAGCGGATGCGCTTCTCGACCTGGAGCACCGACATCTCGCTTTCCATCAGCGAGAGCACCTTCTCCAGCCGGTGCGCGACATGGGTGATCTCGAGCACGGCCTGCCGGTCGGAGATCTTGACGGCGAGATGCGAGGCGACCGTGTCGGCGAGCTTCGAGGGCTCATCGATCTGCGAGACGGCGGCGACGATCTCGGGAGAGATCTTCTTGTTGAGCTTCACGTAGCTTTCGAATTCGCTGACGACGGAGCGGCCCAGCGCCTCGATCTCGACCTTCTTGCCGGGCTCCTCGCCGAGGCCGACGGCGTCGGCCTGGTAGAACGCCTCGTCGGCGACATAGGCCGTCGCCCTGGCGCGGCTCACGCCCTCGACCAGAACCTTGACGGTGGAATCGGGCAGCTTCAGCAGTTGCAGCACGCGCGCCAGAGTGCCGATCTCGTAGATGTCGCGGGTTTCGGGGTCGTCGTCGCCGGCGTTCTTCTGCGTGGCGAGCAGGATCAGGCCGTCGGACTTGACGACCTCCTCCAGCGCACGGATCGACTTCTCGCGCCCGACGAAGAGCGGCACGATCATGTGCGGGAAAACGACGATGTCGCGCAGCGGCAGCACCGGATAGGTCCCGGCCTCGCCGGGAACCGTGGGGACGCGGGGCGTCGAGCCAGTCATGACTTGTCCTTACGTTTGCGCCCGTCGAACCCCCTGATGGGCGGCCGGTCGGACGTAAGCGGTTCCGGCGACCATTCACCGGCTCCGCCCTCGCGGACCGCGCCCTCGACAGGCGCGCGATTCTCGCGAGTGACACCAAGGTGGCGACTTCCTCGAAGGCTTTCAAGCAAGCCTTGTGCGAACTCCCCGCATCATCGCCTCCGCTCGCGCCGATGTGCGATTCCGCCGCAGGGGACGATGCGCGCTGGCGCGACCGGTTCGACCGGATACGCAAACGCGCGCCCACCGGCGCGCGTCAGCGGGATCGGTTGCATCGACGATCACGCCGAAGCGGATTTCACCTCGTCGTCGCGCTCCGAATAGATGAACAGCGGGCGCGACTTCGATTCGACGGCTTCCGGCCCGATCACGACCTGCTCGACGCCTTCCAGCCCCGGCAGCTCGTACATCGTCTCGAGAAGGATGCCTTCCATGATCGAGCGCAGGCCGCGCGCGCCGGTCTTCCGGTCGATGGCCTTGCGGGCGATCAGGCTGACCGCCTCGTCGGTGAAGGTGAGTTCGGTGTCCTCCATCTCGAACAGGCGCTGATACTGCTTCACCAGCGCGTTCTTCGGTTCGGTGAGGATGGTCTTGAGCGCCGCCTCGTCGAGGTCCTCGAGCGTGGCCAGAACCGGCAGACGGCCGACAAACTCCGGTATGAGGCCGAATTTCAGCAGATCCTCGGGCTCGACCTCGCGGAAGATCGCGCCGCTGCGGCGCTCGTCCGGCCCCTTCACGGTGGCGCCGAAGCCGATCGACGTTCCCTTGCCGCGGCCCGAGATGATCTTGTCCAGCCCGGCGAAGGCGCCGCCGCAGATGAACAGGATGTTGGTGGTGTCGACCTGCAGGAACTCCTGCTGCGGATGCTTGCGCCCGCCCTGCGGCGGCACGGAGGCGACGGTGCCTTCCATGATCTTCAGCAGCGCCTGCTGCACGCCCTCGCCCGAGACGTCGCGGGTGATCGAGGGATTGTCGGACTTGCGCGAAATCTTGTCGATCTCGTCGATGTAGACGATGCCGCGCTGGGCCCGCTCGACATTGTAGTCCGAGGCCTGGAGCAGCTTGAGGATGATGTTCTCGACATCCTCGCCGACATAGCCCGCCTCGGTCAGCGTCGTCGCGTCGGCCATCGTGAACGGCACGTCGAGGATGCGGGCGAGCGTCTGCGCCAGCAGCGTCTTTCCCGAGCCGGTCGGTCCGATCAGCAGGATGTTCGACTTCGCCAGTTCGACGTCATTATGCTTCGAGGCGTGCGAGAGCCGCTTGTAGTGGTTGTGGACCGCGACCGAGAGCACCTTCTTGGCGTGATCCTGGCCGATGACGTAGTCGTCCAGCACCTTGCGGATCTCGCGCGGCGTGGGCACGCCGTCCTTGGACTTCACCAGGGCCGATTTCGATTCCTCGCGGATGATGTCCATGCAGAGCTCGACGCATTCGTCGCAGATGAACACCGTCGGGCCGGCGATCAGCTTGCGCACCTCATGCTGGCTCTTGCCGCAGAAGGAGCAGTAGAGCGTGCTCTTGGAATCGCCGCTGCTGACCTTACTCATCATCCATCTCCATTCCCGGAGACACACTCCGACACGCAAATAGAGGCGAGTCGATGTCGTCTGTCCGTCATATTAGGCGCTCAGATCACGATCATAATGTTAACGTCCCGTCCCGGAGCGCATCCGCCCCGAAACCGAACTTTCGTCCCGCGCCTGCCCGTCGATACGATTCCCCGATGCAAACATGGGGCCGGCGAATGGGCAATATGGGCCTTGCCGGCGGCCAAGCCAACCCACAGGCGGCGGGCCGGAGGTCGCAGGCCTCGGCCTCCGATCAAACGGCGAGTTCCTCGGGCCGCCGGTCGATCACCTTGTCGATCAGCCCGAAGTCGCGGGCCGCCTCCGCCGTCATGAAATTATCGCGCTCGAGGGCCGCCTCGATGTCCTCGTAGCTGCGGCCGGTGTGCTTGACGTAGATCTCGTTCAGCCGCCGCTTCAGGCTCTCGACCTCGCGGGCGTGGATCAGGATGTCGGTGACCTGACCCTGGAACCCGCCCGACGGCTGGTGCACCATGATCCGGGCGTTGGGCAGGGCGAAGCGCATGTCCTTGGCGCCGGCGGTCAGCAGCAGCGAGCCCATCGAGGCGGCCTGTCCGACGCAGAGCGTCGTCACCGGGCAACGGATGAACTGCATGGTGTCGTAGATCGACATGCCCGACGTCACCACGCCGCCGGGCGAATTGATGTAGAAGGAGATCTCCTTCTTCGGGTTCTCGGCCTCGAGAAACAGAAGCTGGGCCACGATCAGCGAGGCGGAATAGTCCTCGACCGGGCCGGTCAGGAAGATGATGCGCTCGCGCAGCAGACGCGAATAGATGTCGAAGGCGCGCTCGCCCCGGCTGGACTGCTCGACCACCATCGGGACGAGATTGTTGTAGGTCTCGATCGGATCGCGCAGCATGGCAATGTCCTTGGATGGCGGGCGCCGGGAATCAGCGGATGTCGGGAACGGCTTCCACATAAGCACGCGCGACGCGGCTGAAAAGAGAAACGCCGCCCGGCTGCGGCCGGACGGCGCATTTCACGGACCCGAGGTCGCCGCGATCAGGCCGCGGTCTCGTCGTCGGCCCCGGCCTCAGCCTTGGCCTCGGCCTTCTTCGCTTTCCTGGCGGCTTTCTTCGGCTTGGCCTCGCCGGCCTCCGCGTCGGCGTCCTCGTCGGCGTAGAGCGCCTCGCGGCTGACGCTGGAATCGGCGACCTTCACCTGCCCGAGCAGATGATCGACGACCTTCTCCTCGAAGATCGGCGCGCGGATCTCGGCGAGCGCCTGCGGATTCTTGCGATAGAACTCCCAGACCTCCTTCTCCTGGCCCGGGAACTGGCGGGCGCGCTCGACCAGCGCCTGCGTCACCTCGTCGTCGGAGATCTGGACCTTGGCCTGCTAGCCGATCTCCGCCAGCACGAGGCCGAGACGCACGCGGCGCTCGGCGATCCTGCGGTATTCGGCGCGGGCTTCGTCCTCGGTCGTATCCTCGTCCTCGAAGGATTTCTTGGCCTCCTTCATGTCGGCCTCGACCTGGCTCCAGACGCTGGCGAACTCCTGCTCGACCAGCGTCGGCGGCAGCTCGAAGGCGTATTTGGCGTCGAGCGCGTCGAGCAGGCTCTTCTTGAGCTTGCGGCGCGACTGCTGGCCGAAATCACGGCCGATCTGCTGACGGACCGCGTTCTTCAGCGCGTCGAGGGACTCCATGCCGAAGCCCTTGGCCAGCTCCTCGTCGATCCTGACCGGCTCGGGAGACTGGACTTCCGTGACGGTGACCGCGAACTCGGCCGGCTTCCCGGCGAGATGGGTCGCGGTGTAGTTCTCCGGGAACGTCACCTTGACGGTGCGCGTCTCGCCGGCCACGGCGCCATCGAGCTGGTCCTCGAAGCCGGGAATGAACTGGCCGGCCCCCAGATCGAGCGGAATGCCCTCGCCCGTGCCGCCGTCGAAAGGCTTGCCCTCCAGCGTGCCGACGAAGGAGATCAGAATCCGGTCGCCGGCGGCGGCCCTGGCGTTCTCGCCCTTGTTGCTGAAGCTGCGATTCTGCCCGGCCATGCGTTCGAGCGCGGCCTCGACATCGGTGTCCGGCACCTCGGCGACCGGCCTGGTCAGCGACACGTCCGAAAGATCGGCCAGCTCGATCTTCGGAAGCACCTCGAGCGCGACGGTGAAGGCGAGGTCGCCCTTGGCCTCCATCGCGGCCTCGATCTCGTCCTTGTCCTCGGGGAACTTGATCTGCGGTTCGAACGCCAGCTTGAGGCCGTTGTCGGCGACGATCTTCTGGTTGGCCTCGTTGACGGCGTTCTGCATGACGTCGGCCATGACCGAGCGGCCATAGAGCCGGCGCAGATGGCCGACCGGCACCTTGCCGGGCCGGAAGCCGTTGATCCTCGCCTTGCCCTGGAGACCCTGAAGGCCGTCATCGAGCCTCGCCTTGAGGTCGGCGGCGTTCAGCACCACCTGAAATTCGCGCTTGAGGCCCTGCGACAGGGTTTCGGTCACGTTCATCGTTTCGATCCGCCAACAGCTCGTGTGTTCAAAATACGCCTGGTCGCGGCGCGCTTTCGCCACGCCGGGCCCGTGAAATCCTGCCGACCCGCGACGGACGACCGCCATGGAAACGTCGCGCCCGGTCCGATCGCACGCTGTCCCTGGTGCGGGCGGAGGGACTCGAACCCCCACGACTTTCGCCACTGGAACCTAAATCCAGCGCGTCTACCAGTTCCGCCACGCCCGCCGACCCGATGCGCCAGAAGCGCTGGAAGCGCGACCCGGCCAACATGGGGCGCCGCCGCTATACGCATTCGACGCGCGCGATGCAGCAAAAAAATGCGACTGTTTTGCGAAAGCGGCCCGTCCGCGCCCGCCGGCCCGACGCCCGCGGCCTCTCGCCAGAACCGGCTGGCGGCCTTATGCCGGTGTGCATGACCGACGCGACCGAACGCCGCCCCGCACCAGCGCCATCCACGCAGCCGCACCTGACCCGGCGGGCGGCGATGGCGGCGACCTCCGCCGCCATGCTGCTGGCGCCAGCGGGATTGCGCCATGGCGCCAGCGCGCAGGGAACCGCCGCGACATCCGCGTCCGAGCCGCCGGCCAGGCGGCTCGTCGCGGCGCCGACGGCGCTGCGGCTGCGCCCCGCCCCGTCCAATCCCACCGCGGTCTGGGCCTTCGATGGCGCGGTTCCCGGTCCGGTGCTCCGGGTCCGGCAGGGCGAGAGCCTGCGCATCGAGCTCGAGAACCGGACGCCGGCGCCGCTCAGCCTTCACTGGCATGGCGTGCGCGGGGCTGCGGCGATGGATGGCGTCGGCGGTTTCAGCCAGCCGCCGGTCGCGCCGGGCGAGCGCTTCGACTATCGCCTGACGCCGCCCGACGCAGGAACCTTTCTCTATCGGCCGCTCGTGATCGGCGGCTCTTCGGAGCCGGCGGGTCGCGGCCTGACCGGGATGCTGATCGTCGAGGAGAAGAGCCCTCCCGTCGTCGATCTCGACCTGCCCGTGCTGGTCGCCGACTGGCTGCTGGGCGACGACAACGCCATGGCGGCCTTCCCGAGCGGCCAGCAGCATGCCGCCGCCGGGCGGCTGGGAAGCTGGATCACCAGCAACGGCGCAGCCCCGCCGCTGCGGCTGGCCGGGGCGCCGGGCGCCCGCGTGCGCCTGCGACTCGCCAACGGCTGCAATGCGCGCATCACGCGGCTGCGCTTCGACGGCGCCAAGGTCTTCGTCGCCGCGGTCGACGGCCAACCGACGGACGCGTTCGAGCCGGTGCGGGCGCAACTGCCCTTTCCGCCGGGATCGCGCTACGACATCATGCTCGACATGCCGGAGGAGCCTGGCGAAGCCGTCACGGTGATGGCGCTGAGCGGGCCCGGCGTGCCGCTCGTCAGGCTCGTCGCGGAAGGTCAGAAACGCCGGCCGGCGCATGATCCGCTCGCCGGGCTCGCCCTCAACCCGACGCTGCCGGCCGCGGTGCGGCTGCAGGATGCGCGCCGGATCGCCATGCTGATCGAGGGGGGGGCGCGGGTCACGCCCGAGTCGCGGCTGGACCTGTCGGGCGTCGATCCGGAGCGCCCGTGGCGGATCAACGGCGCGACGGGCGACGCGAAGGCGCCGCCGCTCTTCAGCGTCAGGCGCGGAACGCCCGTGGTCATCGCCATCGACAACCGCACCGCCTTCGCCCAGCCGATGCATGTGCACGGACACGTCTTCCGCCTGCTGCACCCGCTCGACGACGGGTGGGAGCCGTATTTTCTCGATACGCTTCAGGTTCCCGAAGGGCGCCGGCTCCACATCGCCTTCATCGCCGAAAATCCCGGCCGCTGGCTGATCTCGTCCAGCGTGCTGGAGCGCTTCGATCGCGGCCTGTGGAGCTGGTTCGAGGTCACCTGAACGATGCGCGCCCCGGCCCTCCGCGCCGCGATGCGCTGGCTGATGGCCGCCTTCTATCTGGCCGCCGGCATCGTGCACCTGCGCTCGCCCGAGGCCTTCCTGCCGATCACGCCGGGCTGGGTTCCGGCGCCGCGCGAGGTCATCCTGCTCACCGGCGTCGCCGAGATGGCCGGCGCCGTCGGGCTGCTGGTCCCGCGCCTGCGGCGTGCGGCGGGGGTCGGACTGGCGCTCTACGCGCTGTGCGTCTTCCCCGCCAACCTCAAGCACGCTCTCGAAGGCGTCGCCGTCGCCGGGCTGCCGACGAGCTGGTGGTATCACGCGCCGAGACTGGCCTTGCAGCCCGTGCTGATCTGGTGGGCGCTGTTCTGCGCCGGTGCGATCGACTGGCCGTGGCGGCGCTTGTCAGGCCGGTAACCGGCTTCTAAACCCGCAGCTCCCGCGGCAGGACATCTGAAATGACAGCGAACGCCCATGTCACCGTCGGCGCGGATTTCGCCCGCCCGGTCCGCTTCGGAAACGATCTGCCGCTCTCCCTGATCGCCGGCCCCTGCCAGATGGAGAGCCGCGAGCACGCGCTCGACATCGCGCTGGCGCTGAAGGAGATCGGCGAGCGGCTCCGGATCGGCATCGTCTTCAAGACGTCCTTCGACAAGGCCAACCGAACCAGCGCGCGCGGCCAGCGCGGCATGGGGCTGGAGGCCGCCCTGCCCGTCTTCGCGGAAATCCGCGAGCGCACCGGCCTGCCGGTGCTGACCGACGTGCACGAGGCGGGGCAGTGCGCGGCGCTGGCGCCGGTCATCGACGTGCTGCAGATTCCGGCTTTCCTGTGCCGGCAGACCGACCTGCTGGTCGCCGCCGCCCGCACGGGCCGGGTCGTCAACGTCAAGAAGGGCCAGTTCCTCGCGCCGTGGGACATGGTCCATGTCGCCGCCAAGATCACCGAAAGCGGCAATCCCAACGTCATGCTGACCGAGCGCGGCGCGTCATTCGGCTACAACACCCTGGTTTCCGACATGCGCGCCCTGCCGATCATGGCGGAGGCGACCGGCGCGCCCGTGATCTTCGACGCCACGCATTCGGTGCAGCAGCCCGGCGGCCAGGGCGCGTCCTCCGGCGGGCAGCGCGAATTCGTGCCCGTGCTGGCGCGCGCCGCCGTCGCCGTCGGCGTCGCGGGCCTGTTCATCGAGACCCATCCCGATCCCGACAACGCGCCGTCGGATGGCCCCAACATGATTCCCCTCGCGGCGTTCCCTGCTCTGGTCGCAGAGCTGCAAGGCTTCGATCGCCTTGCCAAGGCGCGGGCCGCGCCTACTCTGGCCTATGTCTGAAGCGCAGGACACTGCCGTCGATCCAGGGTCGTTACGCAAGCTCATCATGGTGCTCGGCGCCTGCGGCTTCGCCTCGACGTTCACGATGCGCATCGTCGATCCTCTGGTGCCGACGCTGGCCGCGGAGTTCGGCCGAAGCA
>JAKFWE010000355.1 GCA_021732895.1 Allobosea sp.
ACCTCGATCGTATTCGAATAGCGATCGAAATCCTGGTCGTAGAGATGCTCGACCAGCTCCGTGCGCGAGACGACCCGGCCCTGATGGTGCATCAGGTAGGCCAGCAGCCGGTACTCATGCGAGGTCAGCTTGACGGCCGCCCCGTCGACGACGACGCGGCTGGCGCGGGTGTCGAGCCGCACCGGGCCGCAGACCAGTTCGGACGTGGCGTGGCCGGCCGCCCGGCGCAGCAGCGCGCGGACGCGCGCCAGCACCTCCTCCATGTGGAACGGCTTGACGACGTAGTCGTCGGCCCCGGCGTCGAATCCCGCGACCTTGTCGCTCCAGCGGTCGCGCGCGGTCAGGATCAACACCGGCATGGTCCTGGCGGCGCGCCGCCAGCCCTGCAGCACGGCGACGCCATCGACCTTCGGCAGGCCGAGATCGAGAATGACGGCGTCATAGGGCTCGTTCTCGCCGAGATAGAGCCCTTCCTCGCCGTCGAACGCCTTGTCCACGGCGTAGCCGGCATTCTCCAGCGCCGTCACGATCTGGCGATTGAGGTCCTTGTCGTCCTCGACGACGAGCAGTCTCACGGTCGGCAAGCTCCAGTTTCAGGGACGGCGCGGGTGCGCCGGCGCCGTGGCCCGATCAGCGGATGGCGGCGACCTTGCCCGATTGTCCCTCGAGCGTCACGCGCGCGACACGGCCATTGCGCCTCAACGTCGTCACGACATAGACGAACTCCTCGCCCTGCCGGCACAGCCGGATCCGCACGACCTCGCCGGGCGCCGCCTCGCGGGCGTGACGGGAGGCTTCCGCAGGCTGGATCACATGCCCCTCGGCCAGCGCGGCGCGCATCTCCTCCGCCGACAGACAGGAGATCGGCGCGGGATCGTCGATCGGAACGACCGGCAAGGGCAGGAACGCCAGGGCGATGGCGAAGATGGGTTCGACGGGCATCATCGACATGCGCTACCTCCGGGCGCGTGAACGCGCCATGAATGCCGGCGTGGCGAAGCAACCCCGAGGATAGGTCAGCGCACCGCCACACGTCCACGCCATTCCCGCCCCGTTCCGACGGTGGCGCTGATCTGGGCGATGGCGAGCTCGATCTCGGACTGCTCCGCGCCGAAATCCGCGAGCTCCAGCTCCGGCGGATAAAGCCATGCCGGCGCGCCCAGCAGCTGGCTGCGGACAACCTGCCCGTCCCTGATGACGGACAGGCTGTAGCTTTCATCGGCCTCGCCAAGCGGGACCTCGACGACATCCCAGGAATCGGCGTCGATGCGCGAGCGCCGGATCCAGCGGAAGGCGACCCCGCCGGCGCTCCGGCGCGCGCGCAGATGGACCGGCGCGAGCGGCCGCAGCGCCGAACCGCTCGCGACGGCCGTGAATTCACGCATCGCCGGATCGCCGACGTCGAACTGGACCGGACCGACGCGATAGCGCCACGGCCGGCCGATATCGGCCGAATCCGAGGTCAGCGCCAAAGCCGCTCCGTCGAGGATCACCACCCGCGAGCCCGCCGGCAACAGCCGCGACGCCGCCGCTTCGGAGCCGCCGAGGCCGCGCACGAAGCCGGACAGACGAAAGCTGCGCGGCCCGATCAGGATGGCCTGCGCGGCGGTCGCCAGCTCGACCACGCCGGCCTCGTCGATCAGGGCGATCGCGTTGGCGCCGCTGAGCGCCGCTTCGGCCGGCACGGAGGCGAGGACGCCGCCGCGCAGCCTGACGTCGAGAACCGCTCTCCGGTCGCTGCGCCAGAGCGGCCCCGGCGGCAGCGCCGTCAGCGTCTCGCCGACGATCGAGGGCGCGTCGATGCGCTCGAACAGCTCGAACGCGCCTGCCGCCGGCGCGCGCCAGACGGCGAGCGCGCCGGGCCAGGGCGAAGCGAAGCCGGCGAGCCAGAGAAAAGCCGCCGGCTCGGCGCGGACGATGGGCAAATCGAGCGGAACGACCAGCGGCCGACCGGGCAGGGCCGGCGCCGGACGCACGCGCCGCGCCGGCGCGACGCCGGCCGCGCCCGCATAGAGCGCCGGCTCGACGGCGCGCCCGCTCGCCATGCGGCCCGCGCCATCGCTGATCCGGGTCAACCTGAACAGGACGTCGCGGCCATCGACCGGAAGCGAGACGACATCGCCCGGCTCCAGGTCGATCCGGCGTGGCGACAGCTCGAACGCGACGGTCTCGCGGCCGGCCCAGAGCTCCTGCAGGCGCTGGTCGGCGAGGCGCTGGGCCTCGGCCGGGCGGGTCACGATCGCGGTCTCCACCGCGCTTTCGCGACGTGCGGCTCCGGCGAGGCGGCGCGAGCGGGCTCCGGCGCGGCGATACTCGTTCTCGCCGTCGCTGTAGACGAGGCGCAGCTCCAGCGGCAACTCGCTTTCCTGCGCGCGACGCAGTTCGTAGGGCCTCGCCTCGTCGTCGCGGACCAGATCGTCCTCCCCGAGCGCGCTCGCCACCGTGCCGCTGCGCGCCTGGAACGCCAGTCCGCCGGCGCTCATCGCCGCGTCGAACCCGAAAGTCTCGGCCAGCGGCTCCAGCGCCTGCCTCGCCGAAAGCGGCCGATCCAGCACGTAGCCGTCGACGAAGCCGTCGATGGCGAGGCGATCCGCGGCTGGCAAGGCGAAATCGGCCAGAATGGCGCTCACGAGCCTTTCCAGCGGCGCGCCCTCGAGCCGCCCGTTGAGCCAGTGGCCAGTCTCCCAGTTGGGACCGTCGGCCCAGATCGCGCCGAGTTCCGGGAAGGCCGGAAACGGGCGCGCGTCCCAGGTCCAGACGAAAACGCCGGCCGGATCGACCATGCGCAGGCCCGCGCCAGGACCCACCGGGTTGCGCGCCGGATCGAAACCCGGGAGGGCCGGGTCGAAGCCGGTGAGGATCGCCTCGAGCCCGCGCGCCTGGACGAGATCGTCGCGCGCGCCGCTGGAAAAGTGGGGCGCGCCGCTCTCGCCGGATTTCGGATCGGGAAAGACATTAGGCGCATTGGCCCCCTTGTCGATGGCGGGGATGCCGATCTCGGTCAACCAGATCGGCTTGGCGCCCGGGACCCAGGCGGTCGCGCCGATCTCGACCCCGCCGCTGCGCTCGACATGGGAGTTGCTCCACCAGCCGGCCAGATCCTTGGGGCGGAAGGTCCAGGGCTTCTGGTAGGCGCCGTCCGTGATCGGCAGACGCTGCTGCGCGAGCCGGCCGGAGGCATCCGCGTAATACCAGTCGAACGCCTCGCCCGAGGTCAGCCGGCCGCGCAGATAGCCCAGATCGGCGGGGCCGCGCGCGAGGCTGGCGTCGGCGTGGTCGGTCGAGTCGCGCCAGTCCGACAGCGGCGGATACCAGTCGACGCCGACCGCGTCGATCGCCGGCGAGGCCCAGAGCGGATCGAGCGGGAAGCGCACCTCCTGGCCGCCGTCGCGGACATGCGCGCCGTATTCCGTCCAGTCGGCGGCATAGGTCAGCTTCGTCGCCGGCGGCAGCAGCGCGCGCAGGTCGGCGGCGAGCGAAACCAGACCATCGACCATCGGATAGCCGGCCGCGCCGCGCACCTGCGTCAGGCCGATCAGCTCGGAGCCGATGACGAAGCCTTCGACGCCGCCGGCCGCATTGGCCAGCATCGCGCAATGCAGCGCCAGCCGCCGCAGGCTCCATTCGTCCGGCCGCGCGCAGACGACGCTTTCGCCCGCGAGCGAAAAATCGCCCGGCGCCAGCGTGCCGATGAACGCCGCGACCTGTTCGGCCGCCGCCGCCGAACCATCGACGGAGCCCGGCGCTCCCGGAGCAGGCGCGCAGGTGATGCGGCCGCGCCAGGGATAGGGGGGCTGGCCATCCGCGCCCGCCGGATCGGGAAGGCCGTTCCCGGCCGGGATGTCCATCATGATGAAGGGGTAGAGCACCACCTCCAGGCCATGGACCTCGCGCAGCCGCCGGATCAGCGCGACGACGCTCTCGTCTGACGGCGTGCCGCCGAAGGCGGGCCGGCCGCCGGACTGGCTGACGACGCGGGCGCTGTCCCGCGTCAGTCCGGCGGCCGACCATTCCGCGCCGATGGTCGGCTTGTGGGGGATCTCGACGCGCGGCGACAGCGTGCAATGGCCCGCGCGCAGATCGTCGCCGAACCAGGCGACGACCAGCGCGACCCGGCGCAGATTCGGGCACAGCGCCACGAGATGCGACAGCGAGGCCTCGACGTCGCCGGTCCCGGACAGCTGATGGCGCGTCTGGCTTTCGGTGACGCCCGGCTCGGGTTCGTGGCTGACGGCGCGCGTCTCGTAGACGAATTCGCCTGCCCCGGGGATCAGCGTCACGGCCCTGATCATGCCGCCGAGGCCGTCCACCGCCCGCACCACCTCGAAGGTGAACTGCGGCGCGCGGTTGCCGAAATCGGCCAGCGGCAAGCGCTCGAACACGACATAGGCGAGGCCGCGATAGCCCGGCGCGGCCCCGCCTTCCTTCGCCGCGATCAGCGGGTCGATCGCCTGATCCGGCGTGCCGCGATGCACGCGCATCGCGACGCCGGCGAGGTCGATCTCGCGGCCGTCGGCCCAGACCCGGCGCACGAAGGAGATCGGTCCCTCGCACAGCCCGATCGCGAGGTTGGCGGCGTAGCTGTAGGTCGTCTCGTAGGTCTTCTGCGACCTGGACCCGCCCTTGCCGCCCTGGGCCTTGTTGCGCGTGATGGTGAGATTGACGGTTTCCTCGTAGCGCGTCGCCCAGATCAGTTGTCCGCCGAGCCGCGAGCGGCCGTAGAGCCGCGGAATCGGGGCGCCCTCGCTCGACGCCAGGCCGTCGACCTCCTTCAGGCGCGGCCCCTCGACGACGCGCCGTCCGCTCCCGCCGCCGAGCAGCGACTGGTCTATGCCGGCGCCGGCGATCGCGCCGAGCGAGCGGCCGACGACGCCGCCGATCGGGCCGCCGAGCGCCGTGCCGAGCACGCCGCCCGCCACCTGCAGAAGAAGCGTGGCCATCAGTCCGAAACCTCCGGGAACGAAAAGACGTGGCTGAGATGGCGCCGCCACCAGCCGGTGAAGGCGACCTCGCTGACGCAGGCTCCGTCATGGGCATGGAGCATCCGGTCCGGCGCGCTCAGGATGGCGCAGTGCTTGGCCGGCAGATGCGTGCGCCAGCGAAATAGCAAAACGTCGCCCGGTCGCGCCCGGGCCGGCTCGATCCGGCGCAGATGGCGCAGCGCCGCCGCGGCCAACGCCTCGTCCGAAGTCGATTCCGCCCAGTTCGGCGAATAGGCGGGCGGCGTCTCGGGCTCCGCTCCGTAAAGCTCCCGCCAGACGCCGCGCACGAGGCCGAGGCAGTCGCAGCCGACGCCGCGCAGCGAGGCCTGGTGATGATAGGGCGTGCCGAGCCAGAGCCGCGCCGCCGCCACGGCGCGTTGGCGCATCGCCGGCGCGGCGCCGCTCACGGGAACAGGCTCCCGCCGTCGAGCGCGCCGTCGCCGGGCCTGACGCCGCCGATGACGAAATCATTGCCCGGAATGTGCGGGAACCCGCGAAAATTGATCCCGTTGCCGAATTTCGTCCGGCAGGTGGCGAAACTCTTGTCGCAGCCCGGGGTGAGCATGAAGGCGTCGCCCGGCATGATCGGCGCGGGCGCGGCCTGCCAGAGCGAAAGCGCGCCCTGCCCGCCGCCGGAGGCGTGCCGCTTGACCTCGACGACGAAGCCCAGATTGGCGCCGCTGGTGAAGACGAGGCGGCCCCCGGTGAACCAGCCATCGGCGAAGCCCGAGAGCGCGCTCGCTGTCAGGCCGAGCCGGCCGTCGCTGGTCTCGACGCTGGCCGCGACCGGCGCGGGCGAAACGCCGCAGCGCGCATCGCCGAGATCGGCGTCGCAGGAGCGCAGATAGAGGCGGCCGCGCTCCTCGTCGAAAGCCTTGGCGAGGCCTCTCACCTCGGCGGTGAAGGTGGTGTCGCCGCGTTTGATCTCGCCGACGAACCCGGTCTCGAGCAGCAGGCGCTGAGCGACATCGGCCCAGTTGACCAGCCAGATCGAAACCCGCGCGTCGTCATAGAGGCCGCGCAGCAGGTCGGCCTCGTTCAGTCCGGCGGCGGCGAGCGCCCCGGCGACCTCGCCGCCGCCGATGGCGAAGCCGAGCTCCGCCGTGCTCTCGGCCGCCTCCAGCCCGGTCGTCGATGCGAAATCGACGCCGTCGAAGGAAATCGGCCGGTCATGGTCGGTGAAGCCGAGGACGACGCCGTCGCGGCGGGTCAGGCTCCAGCAGCGGCACAGCGTGGTGACGCCCGTCTCGAGATGGGCGGACAGCGGGACGGGGATCGCGCGCATGGTTGGCCTTCCGGTCGGGAGGGTGCGTCAGACGAGAATCTCGACCACCGGGATGCGCGGGATCTCGCCGGCCTCGAAGGCCGAGAGATCGACCTCGATCATGTCGATGTCGAAACGCACCGGCACGTCGAAGGAAAAGCCGGCCGTGACGCGGGCGCCAGGCGGCGGGGCGTGACCCGGCGCGAAGGAGACGACGCCGGTCGCCGGATCGCACGAGACCTGGGCGGGCTGGGCCTGAATCACGCCCTCGACGGCGATCAGCACCTCGCCGGCGCGGGGTTTGGCGATCGTGCGGCGGTAGAGCGAGACGCCCGCGCCGTAGTCCTTGACGAGCTGGAATTCGCGCGCCAGCCCGTCGCCGACGCCGATCTCCTGATCGTCCGCCGCAGGCGACTGCGAAGGCGCGCAGCTCTTCCAGTCGAGCCCGTCGCGCCAGCGGAAGCCGTGCAGCCGGCCGCGGCGCTCCTCGAAGAAGGCGACGACGGTCGAGAGCGCGTCGAGCGTGCGCACGCCCAGACCCGCATCGTAGCGCCGGCGCGAATGCGCCCAGCGGCTGTTGCGGACCTCGCGGCCCGACGCCAGCGTGACGATCTGCGTCAGGCGCTCTGGCCCGCCGCGCGCGCCGCGCGCGATGTCGAGCGGAAACCTGACCTCGTGGAATGCGGTCATCGCGGTCGTCCTCGCTGTCTGCCCCGGTCCATGGATTCACAGCGCCCGGCTGCCGCGCGCGACGGCGCGGGCGACCGCCGCCGAGACCTGCGCCTCGGAGCGCCGGAAGCTCGCGGCGTCGGGCGTCGAGACCTGAACCGTGACGCTGAGCGCCCGGCGCGCCTCCCCGCCGGCCCGCACGCCCAGGCGACCGTCCGGCCCTCGCGAGAGCGGCAGGATGGCTTCGGCGCCGCGCTCGCCCATCAGCCCGAGGCCGCGCCCGAGCGGAAAATAGGAGGGCGCCGCGACGACGCCGCCGTCGGCGAAGGGGGTGACGGGCAGCGCGCCGCCGCCCAATCCGCCGAGGCCGCCGCTGAGGCCGCCGGTGATAAGCCCGGTCAGCGTCCGGACGCCGGTCCCGAACAGGCTGGAAAGGCCGCTCTGGAGCGGCTTCAGCGCGCTCTTGAGCAGGGTTTCGCTCAGCGATCTGCCGACGCTGCGCAGCACGTCCTCGAAGCGCTTGCCTTCGACCACGCCCCTGGCGAAGGCGTTCACGATCGATTTTCCGAACGCATCGGACGTTCGGCCGAGATTGCGCGTGAGCTGGGACAGGGCCCGCAGATCGGACAGACGCGCTGCGTCGGGAAATTCGTCCTCGTCGGCCATGGCGAAACCTCGCTGCTGTGTCGTGGCGTTTCAGGCGGCGCCGTCCGGATGCGCCGCCATCAGCGCGGCGAGATCGGCCATTCGCGGCGCGACCGGGCCGGCGCGTTGGTCATGGGCGCGCAGGGCGGCGGCGATCTCGCGCGGCGTCGCGGCCCAGAACGCATCGGGCGGCCAGCCGAGACGCCCGAGCCCGAAGCTCATCACGGCCCGCCAGGGAAATGGCTCGACCGCCGGCGCGCTCAGGGCGACGGCGGCGTCGGAGGGTCCGGCGGAGCGCCCGCCCCCGCGTCGGCGAAGGTCGCCTCGAGCAGGCGGATCGCCGCTCCGATCGCACCGTTCAGCCCGCCGTCGAAGGCGAGGCCCGCGACCTGCGCATCGCCGATGCTGCCGCCCGCCCCGCGCAGGCCCGCCGCGAGGATCCGGATGACGTCGCGCGCCGACAGCCGTCCCCCGGCGAAACGCTCGCCGAGCGCGGGCAGGCTGTAGACCGCGAAGGCGTGCTCCAGCTCGGCGAGCGCGCCGAGCGTCAGACGCATCGGCAGGGCCTGGCCATCGACCATCAGCTCGGCGTCGCCACGATATCGGTTCATCACGGTCTCCTCAGGCGATGGTGAAGGCGAGCTGGCCGGCGGATTCCAGCGAGAGGTCGAAGGTGACCTCGCCGGCATGGTCGCCGCGATACTCGAGGCTGGAGAGCTGGAACGGGCCGGCGATCGTGCCGAAATCGGGCACGATCACCTGCCAGTCGCGGATCGCCCCGTCGAAGAAGAGCTGCCTCACCAGCGCGTCGGACGCTTCGTCCTTGAAAATGCCCGCGCCGCTGATGCTGGCGCGGCGCACGCCGGCCCCCGCGAGCAACTCGCGCCAGCGCCCCGCCGATTCCGCGTGGGTCACGTCGACCGCCTCGGCGTTGAAAGCGATCTGGCGGGCGCGCAGCCCCGCGACCGTCACGAAGGCGCCCAGCGCGTCCGCCGCCTTCAGCAACAGATCCTTGCCCTTTTGTGCCGACATCGGCGTCTCCTTCTGATCGTGTTTTCGGTCACAGCGTCTCGGTGACCGCGCGAAAGCGCAGTGTGACGCTGGCGAGGTTGGTCTGCGCGTCGCGCGCCAGCCGCGACGAGCGCCAGGTCAGGTTGATCAGCCGATGGCCGGCCAGCGCGAGGTCGGCGTGATCGAGAGCCGCGACGACCAGCACGGCGGCCTGCAGCGCGCGTTTCGACGAGGCGCTGTCATCGGCCCAGACCACGAGCGCGATCTGCTGCTCGACGCCGCTGTCGCCGCCGGTCGACCAGTCCTGCGCCTCGACCTCGCC
>JAKFWE010000048.1 GCA_021732895.1 Allobosea sp.
CGACGCGCAAGCTCCCCTGGTTCTACTGGAGCGGCGAGACGAAGATGAACTGCCTGGCGCAATGCGTCGCCGACACGCGTCGCCACGCCTATGCCCACCACATCCAGCGCCTGATGGTGACCGGCAATTTCGCGCTTCTGGCCGGCGTCGCGCCAGCCCAGATCGAGGCGTGGTATCTCGCGGTCTATGCCGACGCCTATGACTGGGTCGAACTGCCCAACACACACGGCATGGTGATGTGGGCCGATGGCGGCCTGCTCGGCTCGAAGCCTTATGCGGCGTCCGGCGCCTATATCGACCGCATGTCGGATTATTGCGGATCTTGCGCCTATGACGTGAAGGCGAAAGCCGGCGAGCGCGCCTGCCCGTTCAACTATCTCTACTGGAACTTCCTGATCGAAAACGAAGCCAGGCTCGGGCGCAATCCGCGCATGGCGATGCCCTATCGCACGCTGGCCAGGATGACGCCCGACAGGCGGGCCGAGATCGCCGCCGACGCGCGCCGATTTCTCGACGCGCTCGAATAGCTTTCAGCGCAGCCAGTGGAGCCCGAGCGTGCCGTAAGCCTGCCCCCGCCGCGCGCTCTCTTTTTCCCAGCCGGCCGAGAGCCGCCAGGTGACGCCGAGCAGACGCAGGCCTGTCAGATGCAGGCCGAGCCGCAGCTTGGAGTAGTCGCGCTGGCGATAGGCTTCGATTTCGGGGCCGAGCCAGGCCGCGCGCGCCACCAGCCAGCCCGGCGCCAGCCGGCCCCAGATGCGCCGGTCGAGGCTGGAGACATAGGCGCTGGCCTGGATCAGGGTGTCGTCCGTCGGCGTCGCCCAGAGATCGCCCTGGAGGCGGGCGCCGAAGCGTGACGCATGGCGGAGCGCGCCGCCGGTCTCGCGATAGTCGCTTTCCTGGTCGGCTCCGGCATAGAGCGAGACGAAGGTGTCACTGATACGCCATTCGTAGCCGATGAGCGCCTGCGACTCGGTCTTCCAGGCGATGCCGCGCGGTCGCGCGGATCCGGCCTGCTCGCGCGCGACGCCGAGCTTGAGCAGGGTGCGAAAGCCGCTGGCCTCCAGTCCGCCGGTCACGGCGCGCTTCATGCCGGCAGAGGCGAAGCTCTTCGCCGGGCCGGCTTCGAGCGAACCGAAGATCACGGTGGCGAGCGGCCCGCGCGTGTCGCTGCCCTCGCCGCGCTCCTTCTGCGCCAGCGCCGCCTGGGACGCCAGTATCGCCGCGCCCAGAACGAGGCCTCCCGATCCGGACCTTGCGCAACGCTGACCCACGCCGACCCCAGCATACGATGTGGGCCGCGTCACGGCGATCCGCACGTCCAGATTGCATCAGCTTGGCAGGAGGCTTGCAAGCCTTTGTTAACCAAGCCGGGAGCAGACTTGCCAAACCGGCTAACTTTCATCGTGCTGAGGCGCAGGGGAGAGGGCGATGGCGAGCGAGGATTTCATCCGGCAACTGGCCGGCTACGGGCTGACGACGGCGACGATCCATTACCGGATGCCCGATCATCCGTCGTTGCTGCAAACCTATATCTGGCAGCAATACGACCTCGCCCCGCGCTTTCCCGTGCTGCACGACTTTCTCGCCTTCTGGCGTCGCGAGCTCGACGGGCCGCTGCATTCGGTGGTGGTGGCTCATTCCGGTCTGATCCGACCTGCCGAAATCGTGAACCTCAACGGCGTGCTGACGCTGCACTGAACCTGCCGCGCGGCCCCGGCGGCACCGCGGCCGCCATGCCGTCCGCGCTTGGCGAGGGCGCATGGCCCATGCTACGCGACGGTTCCCGCTCCGGCCCGGCCCATCTGCTTGTCATCCCCCCTGCGCACATCCGGGCTCCTGATGGCGCTCGCCGCCATTCCCGGGGAACGCGTCAGCGTCGCCGCGATCGTCGCGGCGCTGCGCGACCGGGCCTATGCGCTTCTCGTCGTGCTGCTGGGCCTGCCGAACTGCCTGCCGATGCCGCCGCCGATCCCGCTCGTCTGCGGCCTGGTGCTCGCCTTCGTCGCGGCGCAGATGCTGGCGGGACGGGCGATGCCCTGGCTGCCGCAAAGGCTGCTGAACCGGACGATCGGCAAACCGGAGCTGGAACGCGCCATCCGCCGCGCGTTGCCGCCCCTCATCCGGCTCGAGCGGGTCTCGCGGCCACGCCTGACGATGCTGGGCGGGCCGATCGCGATTCCGATTCTCGGCGCGCTGGTTCTGGCGCTCGCTCTGGGGCTGATCGTCGCCGCTCCGTTCATCGGCCAGATTCCGCTCGGACTCGCGGTCTGCCTCGTCGGTCTCGGGCTGGTCGAGCGCGACGGCCTGTTCATCCTCGCGGGTGCGCTGACCGGGGCCGTCGGGCTGCTGCTGAGCGCCGGCTTCGCCTATGCGCTGGTGAGCTGGATCGCGAACTTCTTCTGAAACAGGCCGACGTCAATGCGCGTCGGGACCACCAGACGGCGGCGCATGCCCGGAGGGAAAGCCGCCGGGCGAATGGTCGGGCGGTCTTCCGACATCGTCGCAGAAGGCTACCGCGTAGCCGTCGAGCCGGCCTGCGGCGCCAAGTTCCTGAATGGCGTTGAATACACTCGCCGGAAATGTGTAGTCTTGGATGGGCAGGTTGGTCTGGCTCAGCACGGCTTCCACGGCATCCGTGCAATTGAACGAGAACACCTCGTAGCCCTGACTTTCACGATGGAAATTTTCCGCCGCCGCCATGGCGCGATCCAACGTCTCCCTGTCGACGTCGAAAGCGACGACGCTGTGCTGTTCCCGGCGGTCAAACGACACGACTTCATTCACGTACATTTCGCCGTTCGGCCCTCGCCAGACATCGACGTCGATCTGTTCGCGCGCCTCGTTGTCGCGGACAGTGACGAAGACATGGCCGGTGTCCATCTTCCCGCCGAGTCCTTCCGATCCATTGACCGAGGAACCGACGCCATCCCTGGCGTAGACATAGATCGTGCCTGCCGCCATCGCACCCCTCCCTGTCTCAGCGCATCCCTATCCGGCATCCGCGCGTGTTCATTCCCTGCATGCAGGCTAACAGAGTGTCGATCGGTCCCTTGAAGATGAAATAGAAAACCGTCAGCACGATGATCCCGACAGGGACCAGGACGATCGGATTCTGCAGCACCCAATACCAGCGTTGAAGCCATTCCAGGGTGCGGCCCGCCTTTTTCGCTTTCGCCACCGCCAGCACGGGTGGTGCGGGGCTGGCGTATTTCGGCGAACCGCCGTTTCCCCCGGGTCGTGCATTCTGTCGAATTATGCGCGGTGGATCATTGTCGAACCGGCGGCGAGGCGTGCCATCGCCATCGAGTTCGGCAGCGCCGAGGCGCGGGATCGCACGGCTTTCCCTTACGTCGATCGATGCCGCTGAAACGCGACGCGGCGGCTCGGGTGCGAGCCGCCCGGACGGCGGCGCCACCTTGCGAACGCGCGGCGGCGGGGCCCGGCGGATGCGGGTCGGAGCCCAGTCGGCAGGCGGAACGACGAGGCTGACATAGCCTCCTTCCTATTTTTCGCGACGGACGTTCGGAACGATCAATACGTCGTGATCTGCCTCGTTGATCCTGGCGACGTAAGAGCCGACCGGCCTGCCATTGGGAAACAGCTGCGGCGCTTCATCGGCGGGACCGACGAGCACCAGTTCGCCATCCGCCCAGGCAAGATACCAATCACCACTCGGCGCGAAGGGCGTTGGCATGACGCATACCCGACGTTCGGCTGCTCGCATCAGATCATCGCCGCATGACCGGCCAATGAAGGCATTTCGTGGAATTGTCGGGATCTGGCGGCGCGTGCCGCATCGAGCGCCCGCCCTCAGGCCGCCGCGAGCGTCGCGGCGAACGGCGCCTTGAGCGTGAGAAGCGTGTCGATCTCGGCCGCAGTCACGCCTTTCGAGAACAGGAAGCCCTGCAGTTCATGGCAGCCTATCGCCTGCAGGAAACGGTGCTGCTCGGCCGTCTCGACACCCTCGGCGCAGACGCGCAGCCCGAGCGCCCGGCCGAGATGCGCGATGGAATGCACCAGAATGGCGGATTCGCCGGTCGTCTCCATGTATTCCAGGAAAGAGCGGTCGATCTTGATCTTGTCGAAGGCGAAGCGGCGCAGATAGATCAGGCTCGAATAGCCGGTGCCGAAATCGTCGAGCGCCAGCCCGACGCCATGGCCGCGCAGGTCCATCATGGCGTTCTCGGCCGCGTCGGCGTCGTCGACCACGACGCCCTCCGTCAGCTCGAGCTCCAGTCGCGACGGATCGAAACCGGTCTCCCTGACGATCCGCATGACGTTGGCGACGAAGTCCTTGTGCCGGAACTGGATGGCGGACACGTTCACGGCCAGCCTGATGCCGTCCCAGCGCTTCGCTTCGATGCAGGCGCGGCGCAAAACCCAGTCGCTCAAGGGCACGATCAGCCCGCGCTCCTCGGCGATGCCGATGAAATCCGATGGCGGCACCAAGCCGTGGACCGGATGCGGCCAGCGCACCAGCGCCTCGACGCCGACGATCGTCGAGCCGTCGATCGAGACCTGCGGCTGGTAATGCAGCACCAGTTCGTCGTTGGCGATGGCCTTGCGCAGATCCTCCTCGACCAGCCGCTTGAGCTGGAGCGAACGGTTCATCCGGCTTTCGAAGAAGGAGTAGCGGTTGCGGCCCTCGTTCTTGGACTGGTAGAGCGCCGTGTCGGCGAGCCGCAGCAGCGTTTCACGATCCTCGCCGTCCCGCGGGGCCAGTGCGATCCCGATCGAGCATCCCACCGTGGTCTCGACTCCCATGATCGCGAAGGGGCGCGTGAGGCTTTCCAGAATGCGCTCGCCGAGAGCGGCCGCGTCGTCCGGCGCAGCGGCCAGCGTCTGGATGATGCCGAACTCGTCTCCACCCAGCCGCGCGACGGTGTCCCCGCGTCGCATCATGCCCGAGAGGCGCTCCGCCACCTGGCGGATCAGCTCGTCGCCGGCGGTATGGCCATAGGTGTCGTTGACGGCCTTGAAGCGGTCGAGATCGAGCAGCAGCACCGCCAGCCCCGAGCCGTTGCGGCCGAGCTGGGCCAGTTCCTGATCGAGCCGGAGATCGAACGTGCGCCGGTTCGGCAGCAGGGACAGTTCGTCCTGGCCCGCGAGACGCTGGATCTGGCGCTCGCGCAGGCCGATCTCGGCGGCGGCGGCGCGCAGCCGGTGAACCGCCAGAACCAGAATCGCTGCGAAGACGACGCCGACGCCGAGCAGGGCCCAGAAGAACTGCCGGATCATGGCCTCGCCGGGCCGCTCCGGCGACCAGGTCAGCCAGGCTCTCGCCGGACCCTGCGGCGAATCGATTTCGCGGCGCAGCAGCGGATCATCGGGCATTCGCGCCGTGATCCTGAGTTCGTTGATCCGATAGAGATCGGCGAGACCCTTCAGGAAGCTCGGCGTGATCCGGCGATAGCCGACGAGGCTGAGGCCGTCCTGGTCTTCGCCGGCGCCTTGCATCGACGACAGCTCGACGCTCATCAGCGCCAGCAGTTCGTGCCCGTCGAAAACGATGAAGGGTTGCCGAGGCCGCCCGGGCCCCTCCCGGTTCGCGGCGAGCGGGGAGCCCGGCAATGCGGCGCTCAGCCGCTTCAGGCCGTCATAGCCGGTCTGCCCGGCGGGCTCGCCGTTCTCGACGCCCGCCAGCACCTGCCCGGCAGCGGTGACGACATAGGCGCCCTCGACATCGGCGAACCCCTTGCTGAACCGGTTGAAGGCGAGCTGCAGGAGCTGGCGCGGCATCGCGCTGTTGAACACGGCCTGCAACTGTCCGGTCGAGGCGAGGGTTTCGATGCGCAGCTGACGCAGGCGGATCTGGCTCTCGATCGCGGCCTCGATCCGGTCCCGCTGCCGCTCGGCCTCGATCCGGTTGGCGCTGTCGGTGATCGCGAACACCACGGCGACGGCGGCGATCATGACGAGCACGAAGGCGGCCGCGAGCGTCATGACCGTGCTCTTCAGCATGCGCGCCGAGGAGTCCGCATTGGTCATCTTTGCGAGCAGCGGCGCGTGCATCAGGCTGGCCCGGGAGCGATCGAGCCGGCATCCTTGCAGCCGAGTATTGATATCCCGTTGCCAGACCGGGCGTTTTTGAGCGGTTTCAACCGGAGGTCGGTCCGTAGGGGGGGCGCGGAATGGCGGTATGCGCCGCGCGCAGCGCGGCCGACCAGCGCTCGCGCAGGTCGTGGAAATAGGGTTCGCCAGCCTCGATGCGCCGGTTCAGCTCCGGCTCGCCGGCGTCACGGCGCAGCACGATGAGATCGATCGGCAGGCCGACGCCGAGATTGGAGCGCATCGTCGAGTCCATCGAGATCAGCCCCACCTTCAGCGCGTCGTAGAGATGGGTCCTGAAGGTGACCGCCCGGTCGAGGATCGGCTTGCCGTATTTGTGCTCGCCGATCTGCAGGAAGGGCGCATCCATGCCGCACTCGATGAAGTTGCCGGCGCCGTAGATCATGAAGAGCTGCATCGGCTGGCCCTTGATCTGGCCGCCGAACAGCATCGAGACATCGAACTTCACGCCGGCCTCGCGCAGGGCCGGGCCGTCCGTGTCGCGCACCGAGCGAATCGCCCTGCCGACGAGCTGTGCGGCGCGGAACATCGAGGGCGCGTTCGCCAGCGTGTCCGGCTCGCCGGTTTCGGCGTTCGGGATGCCCTCGTGCAGCAGGCTGACCACCGATTGCGTGACCGAAAGGTTGCCGGCCGTGGCGACCGCGAAGGTGCGCTCGCCGGGCCAGGAGAAGACATGCAGCTTGCGGAAGGTCGAGACGTCGTCGAGCCCCGCATTGGTGCGCGTGTCGGCGATCATCACGAGCCCGTCCTGGACCAGCACTCCGGCGCAATAGGTCACGTCGCTGATCCCCGATCGGCCGCGTCGCGGCGCTTCACTGGTTGCCGTGACGCCCGCCCGCCTGGCGCGCGCTGATGCGGACGTCGAGGCTCTCGCCGGCGCCGCCCTTGCGGGCGCCGCGCACCGGGGCCGCGTCGGCGAAATCCAGCCCCGCGGCGATCCTGACATGGGTGTCGGTCGGACACAGCCCGTTGGCGCAGTCGAAGCCGATCCAGCCATAGTCGTCGAGATGGGCCTCGGCCCAGGCATGGGCGCCGTTGGCGTGCGGCAGGCCCTCCGCCTCGGCGACATAACCCGAAACATAGCGCGCGGGCACGTCGAGCTGGCGCGCGCAGGCGATGAAGACATGGGCGATATCCTGAGGGATGCCGCTTTTCGCGGCGAAGGCGGCCGCGGCGCCGACGCCGGTGCGCTCGCCGGTCGCGACGCAGGTCATCGTGTCGTGCACGGCGTCCATGAGCGCGTGCATGCGCGACAGCGGGGTCGCCGCGCCCCCGGTCGCGCCCAGCGCGAAGGCGCGCAGCGCCTCGTCGGGCGCGGTCAGCAGCGTGTCGCGCTGGAAGACGAGCGGCGGCACGCGCTCGGTCGCGCCGCGCACCACGCCGGCGAGGTCCGTCGTCTCGATCACGCCCTCGACCTCGATCGCAAGGCCGGAGATCGGTCCTTCGGCGGAGAAGCGGTGGGTGATGTTGCCGAAGGGGTCGGCGCCGGCGCGCATCTGCCCGTCGATCGTGGGCTCGATGCGCCAGGACATGACGTGCTGGCCGTCATGGTCGCGCGGCGTCAGCCGCAGGATCTGCGCGACGTGCCGCGCAGGCTCCGCATAGGCGTAGGCGATCGCGTGGGAAATCCGGATTCTCATGGCCTTGGCGGAGTCAGGGTGTCGCTGGATCAGGCCTCTCTTATCCGCCGCCGCCCGCTCAGGCGAGCCCGCGACGTCGGCTCATTGCAGATATTGCTCGATGATCGTGCCGCCGAGCCGGTTGTTCTCGGTGATGAAATCCGAGATGAACTCGTGCAGCCCACGTTGGAAGACCGCGTCGATCCGCGTGTTGGAGAGATTGGCCAGCGTGCGCCTCGCCTGGCGCTGGGCGGGGCCGTGCCGGCCATAGGCGTCGCCGAGCGCATCGAGAAAGCGCGAGATGTTCTCGTAGCAGGCGGCGAGCGAGCGCGGCATGCGCCGGTTCAGGATCAGCAGGTCGGCGATCAGCAGCGGCTTGACCGCCTCGCGATAGACCCAGTGATAGGCCGTCAGCGCCGAGACCTCGCGCAACACCGTGGTCCACTGGAAATAGTCGAGAGAGCCGCCGACCTTCTCGTTCTCGGGCAGGAGGACGTGGTATTTGACGTCGAGGATGCGGGCGGTGTTGTCGGCGCGCTCGACATAGACGCCGAGCCGCGAGAACCAGTAGCCGTCGTCGCGCAGCATGGTGCGGTAGGCCGAGCCGTCGAAGACGAGCGAGACGTTCTTCACCCAGTCGAGGAAGCGGGCGAATTCCTCGCGGTCCATGCGCTTCTTCTCGAAGCGCTGCAGCTCGAGCCAGGCGCCGTTGAGCGCATCCCACATCTCCGAGGTCAGCGCGGTGCGCACGGCGCGCGCATTGGAGCGGGCGAGGGCGAGGCAGTTGCGGATCGAGGAGGGGTTCTCAGGGTTGAAGGTCAGGAAATCGCAGACGTTGCGCTCGTTGGCCTCGTCGTAGACCTTGGCGAAGGTCTCCTCGCAGCCGGCAGTCGAGACGGCGCTCTGCCACTCGGTGCCGGCGCCGCCATAGGAGGAGGGCAGGTTGGCGAGCCGCGTCGTCGCATCGAGGATGCGCGCGAGATACTCCGCCCGCTCGACATAGCGGGAGACCCAGAAGAGGCTGTCGGCGGTGCGCGAGAGCATGATCAGGTCCGGCCTTTTCGCGACGTTGCGGGGTGCGTCCGTGGCGGCGGATCGGGCGTCGCCGGGCAGGTCGC
>JAKFWE010000074.1 GCA_021732895.1 Allobosea sp.
TGATCTTGGCGCCCATGGCGTAGTTGGGATGCGCCAGCGCCTGGGCCGGCATCGCCGCGGCGATCCTCTCCGCCGTCCACGTTCTGAAAGGTCCGCCCGACGCGGTCAGGATCATCTTGCTGATGGCGGAGATCGGCTCCGATCCGAGCACCTGGTGCAGCGCATTGTGCTCGGAATCGAGCGGCAGGATGCGCGCGCCGACCTCGCGCGCCCGCGCCATCACGGCCGCGCCGGCGCAGACCAGGCTTTCCTTGTTGGCGAGCGCGATCGCGCGTCCCGGCTTCAGCGCCGCGAAGGTCGCCTCCAGCCCGGCCGCTCCGGAAATGGCGCTGACGACGATGTCGGCGTCGCGTTCGACGGCGTCGAGCACGGCCTGACGCCCTGCCCCGCTGGCGATGCCGGCGCCGGCCAGCGCCTCGCGCAGGGCAGGACCCGCGCTCTCGTCGGCGAGCGCGGCGAAGCGCGCGCCGGTCTCGATCGCGATGCGCGCCAGCCCCGCCGCGTCGCGCCCGGCGACGACCGCGCCGATCCGCAGCCGCTCCGGATTCTCGGCGACGACGTCGCGCGTCGATGCGCCGATTGAGCCGGTGGCGCCGAGCAGGGTTATGCTACGGACCGTCATCGTCAGAACTCCAGCCGGGTCAGGAAAAGCGCGAGGCCGGCGAAGACGAGAACCGCCCAGTAGCCGTCGAGTCGGTCGAGGAAGCCGCCATGACCGGGAATCAGACGGCCGGAATCCTTGGCGCCGAAGCGGCGCTTGACCGCCGATTCGAACAGATCGCCAGCCTGGCTCAGGACGGAGGCGCTCAGCGAGGCCGCGATCGCCCAGCCCGGCCCCAGCGCGGCGGCGGCCGGCGTCGCGGCCCAGACCGCGTAGCCGCCCAGCGTGCCTGCGACAGCGCCGCCGAGCGCGCCAGACCAGGTCTTCTTCGGGCTGACGCTTGGCATCAGCCTGGGCCCGCCGAGCCGCCGGCCGGTGAAATAGGCGGCGATGTCGGTGAACCAGACGACGGCGAAGCTCCAGATGATCACGGGCAGGCCGATGCTGGGCAGATCGCGCAACGCCGGCGTCACCAGCGCGAAGGCCAAAGCGTAGGCGACGCCGGACGCCTCGAGCCAGCGCCGACCGGCGAGGCGCGTCGTCAGCACGGCCCCGGCCAGCGCGGCGAACGCCGAAACGCCGGCCAGCGCCGTGGCGGAGACCGGCGCGAAGCCCAGCGCCAACCCGGCCAGCACGACGCCGATTCCGCCGGGGACGGCGTTCCGGCGGCTGACCATGGCGAGCCACTCATAGGCGACCAGTCCCGCGACCAGCGCCCAGACCAGGCGGAACGGCCAGCCGCCGACGAGGCTGACGGCGAGAACGCCGGCGGCCAGCACCAGCGCCGACAAAGCCCTGCGCCTCAGCTCTCCGGAGCCGGCCGCCGCACCGGTGAGCGGATCATTCACGCCGCGCCCACGGCGCGGTCGATCGGGTCGCCCAGTCCGCCGAAGCGGCGTTCGCGGCGGCCATACTCGGCCAGAGCCGCCTCCAGCGCCGCCCGGTCGAAATCGGGCCAGAGCACGGGCGTGAAGACGAACTCGGCATAGGCCGCCTGCCAAAGCAGGAAATTGGAGATACGCATCTCGCCCGAGGTGCGGATGACGAGTTCCGGATCGGGCAGATCGGCGGTGTCGAGCCGGCTCGACAGCAGCGTCTCGTCGATCGCCTCCGCCGCGAGGCGGCCGGCCGCGACCTCGCCGGCGAGCCGGGCCGCCGCACGGGCGATCTCGTCGCGCGAGCCGTAGTTGAAGGCCACGACCAGCAGCATCGCGGTGTTGTCGCGGGTCATCGCCTCGGCGCGCTCGACCAGGTGGCGCAGTTCGGGAGCGAGGTCGAGGCGCGCGCCGATGATGCGCACGCGCACGCCAGCCGCGTGCAGCTCGGCCAGATCCTTGTCGACGAAGCGCTTGAGCAGCCCGAGCAGGAAGGAGACCTCGGCCGGGGGCCGGCGCCAGTTCTCGGTCGAGAAGCTGTAGAGCGTCAGGATCTCGATGCCGAGCTCGCCCGCGTTCTTGACGGTGCGGCGCAACGCCTCAAGACCGCGCCGATGGCCCTCCTGCCGGGGCAGGCCGCGCATCTGCGCCCAGCGGCCATTGCCGTCCATGATCACGGCGACATGGCTGGGGCCGTCGCGATCTCGTCCCGGACGCTGGCCTTGTGACATTCGATGGTCTCTTTCGGCTTTCAACCGGGCGATTTCGTCGGGACGGCGCAATGGCGGCCGGCTCAGACCTGCAGGATTTCCTTTTCCTTCACCGCCAGCGCCTGATCGATGTCGATGATGTGCTGGTCGGTCGCCTTCTGCACCAGATCGGTTTGCCGGGTCAGGTCGTCCTTGGTGAAGTCGCCGTCCTTCTCCATCCTCTTGACGATGTCGATCGCGTCGCGCCGGACATGGCGCACCGAGACCTTGGCGTCCTCGGCGTATTTGTGCGCGACCTTGACCATCTCCTTGCGGCGCTGCTCGTTGAGCTCGGGAATCCGGATGCGCAGCACCTGACCCTCGGTCTGGGGGTTCAGGCCGAGGTCGGATTCGCGGATCGCCTTCTCGACGGCGCCGACCATGCTCCGGTCCCAGACCTGGACGCTGAGCAGGCGGGCTTCCGGCACGCTGACGGTGGCGAGCTGGGAAAGCGGCGTGCGCGCCCCATACGCCTCGACCTGGATCGGGTCGAGCATGTTCGCCGAGGCGCGTCCGGAGCGCAGCGAGGCGAGATCGCCCTTGAAGGACTGCACCGCGCCGTCCATGCGGCGCTTCACGTCTGCGAGGTCGAAGCTTGTCTGGGCCATCGTCGTCAAGACCTTGGAGATGATGCGAAACCGGGCGCGACCATGGCGGCGGGTCCGCGCAGGGTCAAGATTATATCACGTCTCAGGCCGGTTCAGGGCGTGACATAGGTCGCCCTGCCCTCGCCGCGCAGCACGGCCGCCAAAGCGCCCGTCTCGGCGATGGAGAACACCACGATGGTCAGCCCGGCGTCGCGCGCGAGCGCGAAGGCGGCCGTGTCCATGACCTTGAGGTCGCGCGTGATCGCCTCGGCATGGGTGAGCGTCTCGTAGCGGGTCGCGCTCGGATCGGTCTTGGGATCGGCGGTGTAGACGCCGTCGACCTGCGTCGCCTTGAGCAGATGGCTGCAATCGAGCTCCGCCGCGCGCAGGGCGGCGCCGGTGTCCGTGGTGAAATAGGGATTGCCGGTTCCGCCGCCGAGCACCACGACCTTGCCGTGGCTGAGATGATCGAGCGCGCGCTTGCGGGCGTAGCTCTCGCAGAGCGAGGGCATCGGCACGGCCGACATGGCGCGCGCCGGAGCGCCGGCGCTTTCGATGGCGTGCTCCAGCGCCAGCGCGTTCATGACCGTGCCGAGCATGCCGATCGAATCGGCGCTGGTGCGGTCGAGCCCCTTGGTGAGGCCCTGCACGCCCCTGAAGAAGTTGCCGCCGCCGACGACGATGGCGATCTCGACGCCCTCGCGCGCCGCCGTGGAGATGTCGGCGGCGAGCGCCGTCAGCGTCGCCCCGTCGAGCCCGGAACCGGCTGGTCCGGCAAGGGCTTCGCCGGAGAGCTTCACGAGCACGCGCTTGGGTCGCATCGGGGAAACTCCACCTCGGCCGGCTTCGCGATTCGCCGGCCGGCGTCGCCTTCTTACAAAAAAAGGCCGCGCGGGGGGCGCGGCCTCGTCGAAAAACCGACAGTCGCCGGATCAGCCGGTCGCGCCGCCGGCGGCGGCGACCTCGGCGGCGAAGTCCTGCTCTTCCTTCTCGATGCCCTCGCCGAGCGCAAAGCGGGCGAAGCCGGTCAGCGTGACCGGCGCGCCGGCCTTGCCCTCGATCTCTTTGAGCACCTGAGCGACCGATTTCGAGCCGTCATGGATGTAGGCCTGCTCCAGCAGGCAGTATTCCTTGGCGAAGCTCTTCAGGCCGCTCTCGGTGATCTTGGCCAGAACATGCTCCGGCTTGCCGGCGTTCTTCTCGGCCAGGATCGCCTTCTCGCGGGCCAGCACCTCGGGATCGACGGAAGCGAGATCGAGCGCGACGGGGTTCGTCGCCGCGACATGCATGGCGAGCTGGCGGCCGAGCGTGGCGAGTTCGTCGGCCTTGCCGGTCGATTCCAGCGCGACGATGACGCCGATCTTGCCCAGACCATCGGCGACCTGGCCATGGACATAGGAGCCGATCAGGCCCGCCTTGACGGTGAGCGACGCGACGCGGCGCAGCGTCATGTTCTCGCCGATCGTGGCGATGGCGTTGGCGATCGCGTCGCCGACCGTGCCGCCGCCCGGATAATGATGCGCGAGCAGCGCCTCGACATCGCCGCCGCGCTCGAGCGCGACATTGGCGATGCCGTGGGCGAGAGCCTGGAATTCGAGGTTGCGGGCGACGAAGTCGGTCTCCGAGTTGAGCTCGACGACGACGCCCTGACGGCCGGAGACCGCAACCGCGACGAGACCTTCGGCGGCGACGCGTCCGGCCTTCTTGGCGGCCTTGGCGAGGCCCTTGGTGCGCAGCCAGTCGATCGCGGCCTCGATGTCGCCATCGACGGCCGAGAGCGCGGTCTTGCAGTCCATCATGCCCGCGCCGGTCTTGTCGCGGAGTTCTTTCACCATGCCGGCGGTGATCGCAGCCATTTTGCTTGTCCTTATGGTCGTGCGGACAAGCCCTTGCCGGACCCGCCGCGAAATCGGTCTCGAAACATCATCCGCAAGGAGAAACGCCGACGCTCCGTTTCCGGCCGTCGGCGCTCGTCCCGCATCACTGAAGAATGCGCTTCCACGACGCGCCGATGACGCGTCCCGCAAACCGGCTCAGGCGTCGGCGAGCGCGCGCGCCTGGGCGACCCAGCCGTCGCGCTCGATGCGGCCGGCCAGCTTCAGATCATGATCGACCTTGCTGATGTCGGCGGGCGTCATCGCGGCGACCTGCCAGAAATGGAACAGGCCGCCGTCGTTGAGCTTCTGCACGAGTTCCGGCCCCATGCCCGAAAGCTTCATCAGGTCGTCGGGCGCGCCGCGCGGAGCGGTCAGCAGCTCGAAAGCGACGACGGCGGGCGCATCGGCGTCGAGCGGCGCATCGGCGGCGACCGGCTCGGCCAGGGCCTCCTCGACGACCGGCGCGACGAGCGCGCCGACATCCTCGCCACGGTCGCCCGAGGCGCGGCCGATGCCGTCGATCGCCGAACGCGCGATCAGGTCGCAATAGAGCTGGATGGCGCGGCCGGCGTCGTCATTGGCCGGGACCGGGAAGGTGATGCCGTCGGGATCGGAGTTCGAATCGACGATCGCCGCGACGGGAATGCCGAGGCGCTGGGCCTCCTTGATCGCGAGCGCTTCCTTGTTGGTGTCGATCACGAAGATCATGTCGGGCGTGCCGCCCATGTCCTTGATGCCGCCGAGCGCCTTCTCGAGCTTGTCGCGCTCGCGCGCCAGCATCAGGCGCTCCTTCTTGGTCAGGCCCGCGCCGCCGCCCGAAAGCAGCTCGTCGACCTTGCGCAACCGCTGGATCGAGGCGGAAATCGTCTTCCAGTTGGTCAGCATGCCGCCGAGCCAGCGGGAGTTGACGTAATACTGGGCGCAGCGCTTGGCGGCGTCGGCGATCGCATCCTGCGCCTGGCGCTTGGTGCCGACGAAGAGCACGCGGCCGCCGCGGGCCACGGTGTCCGAAACCGCCTGCAGCGCGCGCGACAGCATCGGCGCCGACTGCGACAGGTCGAGAATGTGAATGTTGTTGCGCGTGCCGAAGATATAGGGCGACATCTTCGGATTCCAGCGATGCGACTGGTGGCCGAAATGCGCGCCGGCCTCGAGCAACTGGCGCATGGTGAAGTCTGGCAGAGCCATGGTCTTGATCGTCCTTCCGGTTGAGCCTCTGGGGAGCGAATGATCCGGGCATGAGCTGCCTGGCCACCGGGACGCCTCTCGTTCGAAAGGTTGTGCTCCCCATGTGGAATGCGCTGCGCCTTACAGGGGATGAGGCGCGAATGCAAGGCGCTCGGGCGTCGCGTGACTGCCTTGGCGAGGCGGGCCGCGGATGAGGCCGGCAGGCGGCGAAGGCGCCGCTCCTCCGGGCGGAGCCGGCGTCCTGGCGCCGCTATGGCCCCGCGGACCAGGCGCTCTCAGCGCAGCTCGACGCTGACCACGCCCGGCGCGGCCCTGAAGGCGTTGGCGATCTGCTGGTTGACCGCATAGCGGCCCGGCAGCTCGATCTCGACCTCCTGCGCGCCCTCGTCGAGGATCATCACCAGAGCGATCTTGCCGTCGGCCTTTAGACCGTCGCCGCGCGGGCGAACGCGCTCGGCGATGCTCGCCAGCGCCCTGTCGTCGCGCAGGTAGACCAGCAGATCCTGCTTCTGGCGCGCCGCGAGATCGTCGAGCACCTCGACATGCTCGATGCGCGGACGCACCTCCTCGCCGTCGAGCACGGCCGAGAGCCGCAGCACAAGCGCCCGCCCCGGCTCCAGCAGTTCGCGGTGGCGCTGCAACCCCTCGGAAAACAGGATCGCCTCGAACTGGCCGCTCGGGTCGGAGAGCTGGACAACGCCCATCTTCGAGCCGGATTTGGTGCGCCGCTCGGATTTGTCGATCACCGAGGCGGCGACCTTGGCGACCGAGGTTCCGTTGGCGCGCACGGCGCGCGCGAAATCGGCGTAGCTTTGCACCCGCAGGCGCTTCAGCACATGCTCGTAATCGTCGAGCGGATGTCCCGACAGGAAGAAGCCGACGGCGTCGTGCTCGCGCCGCAGCCGCTCGGCCGGCGCCCAGGGCTCGGTCGGCGGAATGCGCAGCACCTCGGTCGCGCCGCCGCCGAACAGCTCCGACTGTCCGCCCAGCGCGGCGTCGCGGGTGCGGCTCGACAGCGCCAGCACGCCATCGACCGCGGCGAGAGCGCGCGCCCGGTCCGGCTCCAGCGCGTCGAGCGCGCCGGCCGCGATCAGCGCCTCGATCGTGCGCCGGTTGACCAGGCGCGTGTCGATGCGCCGGGCGAAATCGGCCAGATCGCGGAACGCGCCGCCGGCCAGTCGCGCCGCCACGATGGATTCGACGGCGGCGCGGCCGACGCCCTTGATGGCGGCGAGCGCGTAATGGATCGCGCCGCTTTCGACGTCGAACTCGACGCCCGACCGGTTGATCGCCGGCGGCTCGACCCTGATGCCGATGCGCTCGGCGTCGCGCCGGAATTCGGAGAGCTTGTCGGTGTTGCCGATGTCGAGCGTCATCGACGCGGCGAGGAACTCGACCGGGTGGTTGGCCTTGAGGTAGGCGGTCTGGAAGGCGACGACGGCATAGGCGGCCGCATGGCTCTTGTTGAAGCCGTAATCCGCGAATTTCGCCAGAAGATCGAAGATTTCCTTGGCGACCTCCTTCGTCAGGCCGCCCTCGACCGCGCCGCGCACGAAGCGGTCGGCCTGCGCGTCCATTTCGGACTTGTTCTTCTTGCCCATGGCGCGACGCAGCAGGTCGGCCTCGCCGAGCGAATAGCCGGAGAGCGCCTGCGCCACCTGCATCACCTGCTCCTGGTAGACGATGATGCCATGCGTCTCGGAAAGGATCGGCTCCAGCTTGGGATGAAGATAGGTCGCCGCCTCCAGCCCGAGCTTGCGGCGGCAATAGCTCGGTATGTTGTCCATAGGACCTGGCCGGTATAGCGCCACCAGCGCGATCAGATCCTCGATCCTGTCGGCCTTCATCTCGACAAGCGCCTTGCGCATCCCGGCGCTTTCGACCTGGAACACGCCGACGACCTCGCCGCGCGCCAGCATCGCGTAGCTTTCCGGGTCGTCGAAGGAGAGGTCGGCGAGGTCGATCGCGATGCCGCGCTTGGCCAGCAGCGCCACGGCCGTGTTCAGCGTCGTCAGCGTCTTCAGGCCGAGGAAGTCGAACTTCACCAGCCCGGCCTGCTCGACCCATTTCATGTTGAACTGCGTGACCCGCATGCCGGTGCGCGGATCGACCGAGAGCGCGACCAGTTCCTCGAGCGGCCGGTCGCCGATGACGACGCCGGCCGCGTGGGTCGAGGCGTGGCGGTGCAGCCCCTCGAGCTTCTGGCCGATTTCGAGAAGGCGCGCGACGATCGGCTCTTCCGCCGCCGCCTGCTGCAGCTTCGGCTCGCCACTGATCGCATCGACGAGCGAGATCGGCTTGGCCGGGTTCTGCGGCACCAGCTTGGTCAGCCGGTCGACCTGGCCATAGGGCATCTCCAGCACGCGGCCGACGTCGCGCAGCACGCCGCGCGCCAGAAGCGTGCCGAAGGTGATGATCTGCGCGACGCGCTCCTTGCCGTAGCGGCGCTGGACGTAGTCGATCACCTGCTCGCGCCGGTCCTGGCAGAAATCGATGTCGAAATCCGGCATCGAGACGCGGTCGGGATTCAGGAACCGCTCGAACAGGAGGCCGAAGCGCAGCGGATCGACATCGGTGATCGTCAGCGCATAGGCGACGAGCGACCCTGCGCCCGAACCGCGGCCGGGTCCAACCGGGATGCCCTGTTCCTTGGCCCATTTGATGAAGTCGGCGACGATCAGGAAGTAGCCGGGGTATTTCATGCGGGCGATGACGGACAGCTCGAAGTCGAGCCGCTCCGCGTAGTCGGCCGCCGAGAATCCCGGCGACGGGCCGCGCCGCGCCAGGCGCGCGGCCAGCCCGGCCCGGGCTTGCCGCTCCAGCGCCACGGCCTCGTCGAGCCCGTCCTCGTCGCCGAAGCGCGGCAGGATCGGCTTGCGCAGCGACACCCGCCAGG
>JAKFWE010000420.1 GCA_021732895.1 Allobosea sp.
CGCGAGATCGGCGTTGCCGGCCAGATTGGCGTTGAGATAGGCCTCGGCCCGGCCGCGCAGTTGCGCGTCGCTGGAGCGGCTCGCCTCGCGAGCCACGACCAGGGCTGCGGAATCCACGGCGGCGGCGAGCGTCGCCCTCGCAGCGCTGGCGCGGGCGTAATCGACGGCCGCCCCCGCCAGCCCGACGATCGGCAGCAGCGCCAATCCGAACAGCATGCCGACATTGCCGGAGGCGTCTTTCCCGAAACGGGTCAAAAGCGACATGGTCTGTTCCCCGGTGAAACGGTCGAAGCCGTTGTCGGCGAGGCGGCGCAGAACGCGTGCCAACGCGCGCCGGAGGCGGGGGGCTCGGCGGGGAAGCCGTTGTCTCGGGGGCGCACACGCGCTATGCCCGCCGCATCCTCGCCGGACCGTCAGGACGCCCAGCGCCGTGTTGCCCAACGACATCAAGATCACCCCGCAGCTCGTGGCCGAGCACGGGCTCAAGCCGGACGAGTACCAGCGCTTCCTGGATCTGATCGGCCGCGAGCCGTCGATCACCGAGCTCGGCATCGTCTCGGCGATGTGGAACGAGCACTGCTCCTACAAATCCTCGAAAATCCATCTGAAGACGCTGCCGACCAAGGCTCCCTGGGTGATCCAGGGGCCGGGCGAGAATGCCGGCGTGATCGACATCGGCGACGGGCTCGCGATCGTCTTCAAGATGGAGAGCCACAACCACCCCTCCTTCATCGAGCCCTATCAGGGCGCGACGACGGGCGTCGGCGGCATCCTGCGCGACGTCTTCACCATGGGCGCCCGGCCGATCGCGGTGCTCGACGCGTTGCGCTTCGGCTCGCCCGACCATCCCCGCACGCGCCATCTCGTCTCGGGCGTGGTGGCCGGCATCGGCGGCTACGGCAATTCCTTCGGCGTGCCCAATGTCGGCGGCGCGACCGGCTTCCACAGCCGCTATGACGGCAACATCCTGGTCAACGCCATGGCGGTCGGCATCGCGAAGGCCGACGAGATTTTCTACGCCAAGGCCTCGGGCGTCGGCAAAGCCATCGTCTATCTCGGCTCCAAGACCGGGCGCGACGGCATCCACGGCGCGACCATGGCCTCGGCCGCTTTCGGCGAGGGCGCGGAGGAGAAGCGCCCGACCGTGCAGGTCGGCGACCCCTTCGCCGAAAAGCTGCTGCTGGAAGCCTGCCTCGAGATCATGGCGGCCGGCCATGTCGACGCAATCCAGGACATGGGCGCGGCCGGCCTGACCTGCTCGGCCGTCGAGATGGGGGCGAAGGGCGATCTCGGCGTGGAGCTGAATCTCGACGCCGTGCCCTGCCGCGAGGACGGCATGAGCGCCTATGAGATGATGCTGTCGGAGAGCCAGGAGCGCATGCTCATGGTGATCAAGCCCGGCCATGAGGAGCCGGCCGAGGCGATCTTCCGCAAATGGGGGCTCGACTTCGCCGTCGTCGGCCACACCACCGACACGCTGCGCTTCGTCGTGAAGCACCAAGGCGAGACCATGGCCGACCTGCCGATCAAGGAGCTCGGCGGCGAGGCGCCGGAATACGATCGGCCCTGGGTCGAGACGCCCAGGCGCCAGCGCATCGCGCCCGAGAGCGTCGCGCCGCCGATGTCGAACGCCGACGCCTTGCTGAAGCTCCTCGCCTCGCCCGATCTCTGCTCGAAGCGCTGGATCACCGAGCAGTACGACACGCTGATCCTCGGCAATTCGGTGGTCGTGCCGGGCGGCGACGCCGGGCTGATCCGCATCGAGGACGGCCCCAAGGGACTCGCCATGTGCGCCGACGTCACGCCGCGCTATTGCGAGGCCGACCCGTTCGAGGGCGGCAAGCAGGCGGTGGCGGAAGCCTGGCGCAACCTCACAGCCGTGGGCGCGACACCGCTCGCCGTCACCGACAACCTGAATTTCGGCAACCCCGAGCGCCCCGAGGTGATGGGCCAGCTCGTCGGCTGCATCAAGGGCATCGGCGAGGCCTGCCGCGCGCTCGATTTCCCCGTCGTCTCCGGCAACGTCTCGCTCTACAACGAGACCAACGGCGTCTCGATCCTGCCGACCCCCACCATCGGCGGCGTCGGGGTGCTGGCGGATGTGACCAAGCACGCGACCATCGCCTTCAAGGCCGAGGGCGAGGCCATTCTGCTGATCGGCGACACGCAGGGCTGGCTCGGACAGTCGGCCTATCTCGCGACGGTCTGCGGCCGCGAGGAGGGCGCCCCGCCTCCGGTCGATCTCGCGGTCGAACGCCGCAACGGCGATTTCGTCCGCGGATTGATTACGGCCGGGCGCGTCACCGCCTGCCACGATTTGTCGGATGGCGGGCTTGCGGTAGCGCTGGCCGAGATGGCGATGGCGGGCGGCATCGGCGCGACGATCTCGGCCTTGCCAGTCGGCGCAAGCCACGCCGCGCTCTTCGGCGAGGATCAGGCGCGCTATCTCGTGACGGCGCCGGCGGCCTCAGCCGACGCCGTCATGGCCGAAGCGATTGCTGCCGGTGTTCCGGCGCAGACTATCGGCGCAACCGGCGGAACGGAGTTGGCGCTGCCCGGCGAAGCGCCGCTCGCCATCGCGGCGCTCGAGACCGCCCATGATGCCTGGCTGCCCGACTACATGTCCGGCAAGGCCGCCTGAGGAGCTTCCCCATGCCGATGGATGCACGCGACATCGAGGCGATGATCAAGGCGGCGCTGCCCGACGCCGTCGTCGAGATCAAGGATCTCGCCGGCGACGGCGACCACTACGCCGCGACCGTGACCTCGGCCGCCTTCGCCGGCAAGAGCCGGGTGCAGCAGCACCAGATGGTCTATGCCGCGCTCAAGGGGAATATGGGCGGCGTGCTGCACGCCCTTGCGCTGACGACGGCGGTTCCCCAGAATTAGGGAATGATTTCCGCGGAGGCTGCCATGCCGGCCGACACGCTTTATGAAGATGACATCGTGACCTGGTCCGAGCAGCAGGCTCGGGCCATCCGCGAACTCGTGCGCACACGACCGGAATTGTCCAATACGATCGACTGGGGCAACATCGTCGAGGAGATCGAGACGTTGGGCCGCAACGAATGGAAAGGCGTGGCATCGAAGATTCGGGTGGCATTGGCGCATATCATCAAGGCGGTTTGCGACCGGGAGTCGATGTCGGTTCGAGCCTGGTCGCATGAAACGCTTCAGGCTTTGTCGGACGCGCGTGACGACTTTCGCCCTTCGATGCGCCAGCACCTCGATCTTCAAGCGATCTGGGCGAAAGCGTTTCAGCAGGCTGCCTATTCCTTGCGGCCCTATAATGTCACGATCCCGCCGGCTATTCCCAAAACCTGCCCCTTCACGCTCGACGAGATTCTGAGCGAAAACTTCGATCCCGACCAAGCCGTCATCGTCCTTCACGAGCATACGACCGGCTTGCACAATTCTCAGAGGAACTGAACCATGACCGACATCAAAGCCCGCATCGACGCCGAGGTGGCCTCCGCCGACATCGTCGTCTTCATGAAGGGCACGCCGCAATTCCCGATGTGCGGCTTCTCCGGCCAGGTCTCGCAGATCCTCGGCTATCTCGGCGTGCCGTGGAAGGGCGTCAACGTGCTCGAGGACATGGAGATCCGCGAGGGCATCAAGGCCTATTCCAACTGGCCGACGATCCCGCAGCTCTACGTCAAGGGCGAGTTCATCGGCGGCTGCGACATCACCCGCGAGATGTTCCAGGCCGGCGAGTTGCAGGCGCTCTTCGAGGAGAAGGGCATCGCGGTCAAGCAGGCGAGCTGAGCGGCTCAGGCTTCCGCGCAGGGCGGCAGCGCGTCCAGCGCACCTGAAACAAAACGGCTTTCGTGCTAAAGCTCGCGCATGGGTCCCTATCTCACCTTGCGCGAGCGGCATGAGCGCAAGCTCGCCGCCTATCGCGACGCGGTCGAGGCGCTCAAGCCGCTGCTCGCGGCCTATGCTCGCGAGCATGGCGGGCGCTTCATCCTGTTTGGCTCGGCCGCGCGCGGCTCAGCCCACGACCAGAGCGACGTCGACATCATCGCCGATTTCCCCGAACGCGGTTCGACCGCGGCCTGCGGTTTCGCCGATGAGCGCTGCTGGGCGCTCGGCCTGACGCCCGATTGCCGGCCGATTGAGTGGACCTCGGACAAGGTGGTGGCGCGGGCGCTGGAGGAAGGCGTCGCGCTGGGAGAGACGCCATGATGGCCGAACGCTGGCGCGACATTGACGACGAGATCGAAAGCGCGAAGCGGCATTTCAACGCGGCCATTCGCATTCTCGACCGGGCGCCGGCCGATTTGGCCACGACCGAAGGCTACGATGCGGCAATGGCTTTTCAGCACGCCATGCTTGCCGGCTACACGTCTTTTGAGAACGCCGTCAAACGCATTCTGGTCTTTATCGGGGAAGAACTTCCCATCGGTCCGGATTGGCATGCGACCTTCTTGCGACGAATATCGAAACCGCTGCCCAATCGTCGTCCAGGCTTGATCGGTCCGCAGCTTTTCAAGGCTGCGCTCGACTTGATGCGCTTCAGGCACGTCGCCATGCATAACTATGACGGCTTCGAGTTTGATCGCGCCGCTTTGACGATCAGATCGGCCAAAACGTTTGTGTCGCTGATCGACGCGGAACTCGCCACCTTCCGCGCCGCGATCGACCCCGATTGAGCCCGTTCAGGACGCGGCGGACGATCCCGCCTCGATCTCGCGCTGTGTCGCGACGAACTCCGTCCCGCAAGACAGTTTTGCCGCGAGCGCGCTGCCGGGCTCGATGACACGCCAGAACGGCGTCACCTCGCTCGGCCCCGACCATCCGCCATCTGCTCGCAGGCGCGCTCGGCGACGATGCGCAGGAAGATGCCGGTCGAGGCCGGGCAGGTGGCGTCGGCGCCGTGACGGGCGGCCATGGCCTGGCGAAACGCCGCGATCGGCTGCGTCCGGCCGGGTGGAATCGACGTGATCCAGTCATCGAGCGACGCGGGATCGGCGATGAACAGCCGACCGCCCGCAGGCGCCCCTGCGAAAGGCGCCCGGAGAACGCTGACATGCGGGGCCTTCGCGCCGTCGAACTTGTCCTGCCAGCTCTTTTTCCGGCCCATATCGCGCGCTCCCATTCTGCGCGGCAGAACTTTATCCGAACGACTGTCAGTCGCTGGCAGGACCCTCACTTCACCAGCAACCAATCCTCCACCAGCAGCGCATCGAGCCCCGAAGTATAGAACATCAGGATCGCGTCCTCGGCCGTGTGCAGGATCGGCTTGCCCATGATGTTGAACGAGGTGTTCAGCACCACCGGCACGCCCGTCAGCTTGTGAAACTCCGCGATCAGCGCGTGGTAGCGCGGGTTGCGCTCAGGCGTCACGCTCTGCAGCCGCCCGGTGAAGTCCTCATGCACCACCGCTGGCACGCGGGCGCGCACAGCCTCCTTCCAGACCAGCGTCCGCTCCATATAGGGCGCGTCCTGATAGGCCTCGAACCAGTCCGCGCCATATTCGGCGAGGATCGAGGGGGCGAAGGGGCGGAACGCCTCGCGGTACTTCACCTTGGCGTTGAGAATATCTTTTGCGTCCGCCGGGCGCGGATCGGCGAGGATCGAGCGGTTGCCGAGCGCGCGCGGGCCGAACTCGGCCTTGCCCTGCACCCAGCCGATGAGCTTGCCTTCGGTGAGCAGTTTCGCCGTGACGGGGGCGACGTCGTCGGGCGAAAGCCTGCGCAGACGCGGTTCCCATGCCTGCATGCGCTCCAAAGGCTCGGTCGAGACGCGCGAGCCGAGATAGGGCGACATCGGCCCCTTTGGCGCGCGCCAGCCCGGATCGGCCTGTTTGTGGCTGAGCCAGGCCGCGCCGATGGCGTTGCCGTCATCGGCCGGGGCGGACGGCACGAAGACGTGAGAAAACCCGTGGCGGCCGACGATCCTGCCGTTGAAGGACGAGTTCAGCGCGCAGCCGCCGGCGAGCACGAGGTTCTCCGAGGGAACCAGCGTGGCGGTCTCCCCGAGCAGCGCCTCCATCATCTCCGCGAAGACGTCCTGTCCGCAGCGGGCGAGATCGGCCCAGCCCCGGTCCAGCGCATCGGCCGGGCGCAGCGACAGGATCTCGGCCGCGACAGCCTGCACCACATCGGCCTTGGCGAAGGTGAGTTTGCGCCCCTCGATCCGGTAGAGCTTGCGCAGCAGCCCCATCAGCCGGTCGTCGGTCTTGCCATAGGGCGCGAGCCCCATGATCTTCCACTCCTCGCCCTTGGCCTGGTCGAAGCCGGCGAGATCCGTGACGAGGCCGAAATAGAAGCCGATCGATTCGCGCCCGCGATGGCGCTTCACCTCGGTGATCTCGCCTTCCTTCAGCGCGAAGATCGCCGAGGCTCCGGTCTCGCCCATGCCGTCGACGACGAGACAGGCGGCATTGTCGAAGGGCGAGGACCAGCAGGCATAGGCGGCATGGCTGAGATGGTGGCCGTGCCGCGTCAGGCCCGTCACATTGGCTCTCCAGAAAGCGCGGTCGAGCCCTAAAAGCGTGCCGACGCCGGCGCGCTGCTGCGCGAGATGCAGCGAGGCGATGAAGGCGCGTTCGCTGCGCTGCGGCACCAGCGAGCGGTTGAGCTCTGGCGAGAGTTTCAGCAGCGAGTCGAGCGAAAACGATCCGGCGCGGTCCATCTGGTCGAGGAAGCCGGTGAAAGCTTCCCCCCAGCTCGTGGCGATGTGGATCTCGGCTCCCCTCGGAATGTAGCGCTTCAGCAAGCCTTCCATGCGCGGCGCGGAATCCGGCTCGCAATTGGGCGCGCGTTTGTACTGCAGGTAACGCTCGGTCGCCTCGGCGAAGAGCACTTCGCCATCGGGGCCGATAATGGCGATGGCGGGATCGTGGAAGGTGGTGGCGAGCCCGATCGTATAGGTCATGGCCGGGAGCGTATGGCGCAGCCGCCGGCGCGAGGCAATCGGCCTGTCATTCCGGGTTGAGGCCTGCGGCCCGCCCCGGAATGCCAGGCTGACAGCGTCACCGTCCCAGCGCGGCTCCGATCAGGGCCTTCGCATCGACGCTCGCCCAGTCGGCCGGGCCTTGCAGGATCGCCAGTTCGCAGCCCTCGGCATCGACGAGAAGGCTGGTCGGCATGCCCTCGACCTTGCGCGCCTTGCGGAGCTCCTGGAAGATTTTCGCCTGCGGATCGGCATAATAGGCGAGGCGCTCGATCTTGTGCTCGGCGAGCCAAGCCTTCGGCTTGTCGAGATTGCGCGTGTCGATATTGACCGCGACCACCTCGAAATCCGGCCCGCCGAGAGCGCCCTGCAGCGCGTCGAGCGCCGGCATTTCCTTCAGGCAGGGTGCGCACCAGGTCGCCCAGAGATTGACCAGGACGGTGCGGCCCCGGAAGGCCGCAAGCGACGTCTGCATCCCGTCAGGCCGGTTGAAGGCGAGATCGGGCAGCAGCGCCGGGCGCCCGGAAACCTGGACGGCGGCGACCTCGCCCGTGGCCAGAGGCCGCAGCCGCTCGACCTTCGCCTGGGCCGCGCTGCACGAAGCGGAATTGCCGGCCCGGCCTTCGCTGGCGTAGAAGGCGGCGAAGCCGCCCCCGGCGACCAGCGCGAGCACGCCGCTCGCGGCGACCCATTTCGACCAAGACCTCATCTTCGACCAAGACCTCATCGCGCCCTCAAAGCAGGAAACACCGTCGTGAGCAATCGCATGTGGGGTGGGCTCTACGCCACCGGCCCTGACGCCATCATGGAGGAGATCAACGCCTCCATCGATTTCGACCAGGCCCTGTGGCGGCAGGACATCAGGGGGTCGCTCGCCCACGCCGCCATGCTGGCGCAGACCGGCATCCTGACCCCCGGGGATGTCGCCGCGATCAGCGCCGGACTCAAGGGCGTGCAGGCCGAGATCGAGGCCGGGCGGTTCACGTTCTCGCGCGCGCTCGAGGACATTCACATGAATGTCGAGAGCAGCCTGAAGGACGCGATCGGCCCCGTCGCCGGCCGCCTCCACACCGCCCGCTCGCGCAACGACCAGGTCGCGACGGACATGAAGCTCTGGGTGCGCGACACGCTCGATGCGCTCGATGCGCAGATCGCCGATCTCCAGCTCGCGCTGGCGCAGAAGGCCGAAGCCCATGCCGGCGCGGTGATGCCGGGCTTCACGCATCTGCAATCGGCCCAGCCCGTCACCTTCGGCCATCATTTGCTCGCCTATGTCGAGATGCTGGCGCGCGACCGCGGCCGCGTCGGCGACGCGCGCGAACGCCTGAACGAATGCCCGCTCGGGGCGGCTGCGCTGGCCGGCACGTCCTTTCCGATCGACCGTGAGATGACAGCGCACGCGCTCGGCTTTTCCCGGCCGACCGCCAATTCGCTCGATTCGGTCTCCGACCGTGATTTCGTGCTGGAGACGCTGGCCGCCGCCTCGATCTGCGCCATGCACCTGTCGCGGCTGGCCGAGGAGATCGTGCTCTGGGCGACGCCGCAATTCGCCTTCGTGCGGCTCTCCGATGCGTTCTCGACCGGCTCATCGATCATGCCGCAGAAGCGCAATCCCGACGCCGCCGAACTGGTGCGCGGCAAGACCGGGCGCGTCTTCGGCGCCCTGCAGGCGATGCTGGTGATGATGAAAGGCCTGCCGCTGACCTATTCGAAAGACATGCAGGAGTACAAGGAAGGCGCGTTCGACGCCCTTCAGACGCTCTCGCTCTGCCTCGCCGCGATGGCGGGCATGGTCCGCGACATGCAGCCGGACCTGAAGGCGATGAAGCGGGCGGCGGGGGCGGGCTACGCGA
>JAKFWE010000128.1 GCA_021732895.1 Allobosea sp.
GGCCTCGAACACGGCGTCGCAGGCGCTGGCCTAGATCGCCTGGCTGATGCCCGACGCCTGCACCACCTTCGCCCGCGCGATCAGGGCCGAGGGCAGATCGCGCGGGCCGTAATGGCTCGCCGCCGAGCCGGCCCGCGCGTAGGAGAAGACATGGCCCCGAGGCCCATGATCGACGAAATAAAGGCCCGTCGGCGCGCTCGCATGGGTCGAGACCGCGCCGTCGTCGACGCCCTCGCGCGCCCAGAGCTCCCGGAACGAGCGCCCGGCGGCGTCGTCGCCGAGCGCCCCGGCATAGGCCGCGCGCGCGCCCTGCCGCGCCGCCGCGACGGCGCAGTTGGAGGTGTCGCCGCCATGGCCGAACCGGAAGGCGCCGGCCTCGCCGCGCGTGGCGTTGAACTCGCCCAGCGGCTCGCCGATGCACAGGATGTCGATGGCGGCGTCGGTCATGGCGGCAAGCGGCTCGCAGCGGGAAAACCGGGTCCAGACGGAGACCGGCGCGCCTTCCTAGACCAACGGTCCGCGCGATGGAACGGCGGATTTTCCCGGCGGACCGGTCTATTCGGCCGCTTCCCGCTTCGGCGCGAGCGCCAGCAGACTCTCGGCGACGCGGCTGATCTCGCGCCGAAGGGCGGCGTCGCCCTCGGCTGTCGCCGGGGCGGCCTTCTTCGCCTGCGTCAGCTCGCGCTTCAGCCGGGTGAGTTCGGCCCGCGCCTGGGCGAGCGCTCCGGTCAGCGTCTGGATCTGCGCGTGGGCCGTCTCGACATCGGCCGCCTGCGCGCGCGCGCCGTCATGCAGCGCCTGCGCCTCGGCGCGCGCGGCGACGCGCGCGCCCTCCGCCTCGCGGTGCGCCTGCGCCAGTTCTCCGGCGAGCGCCTCTCGCGCCCGCTCGATCTCCGCGCGCGCCGCTGTCTGCTCGCGCGCCTCGTCCTCCAGCCGCGCGATGCCGGCCGTGAGCCCGGCGTTGCGTGCGTCGGCGGCGGCGACGCCGGCCTCGGCCTGCGCGGCGCGCGCGCCCAGCGCATCGGCGCGCAGACGTTCGCTGTCGCGGTCGGTCGTCATCGCCTGCGCCGCCGCGAGCGCCGTCTCCAGCGCCCGCGCCTTTTGCGAAAGCTGCTAGGCGAGCTCGTCGCGCTTGCCCTCCAGAACCAGGATGCGCGTGCGGCTCTCGACCTGGGCCACGCGCAACCCGTCATTCTCGCCACGCAGCCGGCCGAGCTCCTCCTCCCGCGACGCCAGCAGGGCCTCGATCCGGCCGAGCGTCGCCCGTTCGTCGGCGAGTTCGCGGCTGCGCGCGTCGAGATCGCCGCTAGTGCCGGTCAGGGCCGTGCGCGTTTCGGCCAGGCGCCGCTCGAGCGCGGCGAGATCGGCGATGCGCTGCCCGAGCGCTTCCGAGGTCGCGGCGTGCCCGGCCGTCTCGGCCGCCAGCCGGTCGCGGGTCTGGTCGCGATCGGCGGTCGTCTCCGCGAGCGCGGTCTCGAGCGCCGCGATCCGGGCGTCGCGTTCGGCGATGTCGCGTTCGGCCTTGGCCAGCGCCATGTCGCGGCGGCCGATCTCCTGCATGGCGCCGGCGCGCGCCGCGAAGCCGCTTTCGGCGCGCTGCTCGAGCGCCCGCCCGCGCAGCGCCAGTTCGGCGCGCAGATGGTCGCGGTCGGCCGCGATCTCCGCCAGCGAGAGCGGAAAGGACTGCTCGGCCCGCCGGCGCGCCAGCCGGTCGGCCCGCCGCGCGAGCGACGGCAACGCCGCCAGCGCCAGCAGGGTGGCGCCGAGAAATCCCAGCGCGACGAGCATGACGGCTTCGATCAAGGCCTGCGGGCTCCGTGAGAGCGATCCGGTCCGATGATTCTGTCACGCCGGCCCCGCCATGGCCAGCGGTCAGGCCCGGCGAGGACGCGCCCTCAGAAGGGATTCCAGGTCGCCGTCGGGGTGAACTTCAGATAGCCGAGATTGACGCCGAGCCGCCAGCCGACGCCGGTGCGGATCGGCACCAGCGTCACGCCCTCCGCCGCCATCGCCGTGAAGCCGAAGCCGCCGACGAAATAGACCGAGCCGTCGACGCCGACATAGCGCTGGTAGAGCGAATCCACCGACGGCAGGTTGTAGACCAGCATCATCGTGCGCGCGCCATCGCCGCCGAAGTCGAAACCGACGGACGGTCCTTGCCAGAACACCTTGCGGTCGCCCGCATTGCGCGTGAACAGCGTGCCCTCGCCGAAGCGCAGCCCGCCGACGAACGCGCCCGACGCCTCCTGGCCGAGAATATAGCCGTTCGGCTCGCCCCAGCGCCGCACCGCCTCCTCGACGGTCAGCGCCAGGCCGCGCGAAACGTTGCCGAAGAAGCTGTGGCCGGAATTGACGAGTTCGCCGGCGGAGAACGCGCGCTCGTTCTGGGCCCGGGCGGGCGCGGCGACGAGGCTTGCGGCAAGGCTGGCCGCGACGGCGGCGCAGGCGAGAAACCAGCGGCGAGAGAGGCTCATCATCGGGTCTCCGGGTCTGGATTTGGCGGAAGCGCGACACTTCGGTAACCAGTTGGATACGCTGCAAGGGTATCCAACCCGTGAAGATTCGGGTGCGGACCCGCCACCAGACCAGCGCCAAAGGATTTGTCGCGATGAAGGCCGCAACATGGCGGAACGCAGCGCCGGGCGCGGTCTTCGCAGTCTTTGCGGTCCTGGCGATCGCGCTGGCGGGCTCGCCGCACGCCGGCCTCGCCCAGGGCGCGCTGCCGGCGGGCCTGCCGGAGCTGCCGGCGCTCGGCGAGGCGATGCAGCGCGATCTCCGGTCGGGGCTGGCTCTGGGCGGGCGCGACCCCGTCGCCTACCGCACCGACGGCGCGGCGCTTCCCGGCGAGCCGGAGCACGAGCTGGCCTGGCGCGGCGCGATCTGGCGCTTTCGCAATGCGGCGAACCTGGCGGCGTTTCAGGACGCGCCCGCGCTCTACGAGCCGGCTTTCGCGGGCTTCGATCCGACCGGCGTCGCCGACGGCCGCGTGATCGACGGCGATCCGCATCATTTCGCGCTGGCCGGCGGGCGGCTCCTGCTGTTTCGCACGCAGGAGAGCCGCGCGCGCTATCTCGGCGACCCCTCGCTCCACGCGCGGGCGATCGCGAACTGGGACGAGGTCAAACGGCTTTTCGCCCGCTGACCGCATCCAGCCCGGCGCGCGCCGCCGCGATCGCGCGCTGCGCCAGGGCCTCGCTGCCGGCGGCGACGAAGGGCGGGTTGCGATAGCCCTCGAGGGTGCGCCCATAGCGCGGCAACGCCCCATCGAGCAGCCGGATCACGCCGCCCGCCGCGCTCAAAATGGCGTCGCCCGCCGCGATGTCCCATTCCATCGTCGGCCCGGCGCGAACATGCAGGTCGGCCTCGCCCGCCGCGATCAGCCCGAACTTGACGGCCGAGGACATGGCGATGTCGCGGCTCGTCGCCAGCGCGGCGCAGGTCTCCTCGCTCACGGGGTCGCCATGGAAGCGGCTGACCAGCGCGACCGGGCCGTCGCCGGGCTCGGGCCGCGCCCTGATCGTTTCCGCCGGCCCCGCCGGCGCCCCGTCCGGCCCGATCGCCTGGGCATGGGCGCGCGAGCCCGCATACCAAAGCCGCCCGAGCTGCGGAGCGCAGATCGCGCCCGCCACCGGTCGGCCATCGGCGATCGCGGCGATGGCCACGCAATAGCTCTCGCCGCCGGCGAGGAACTCGCGGGTGCCGTCGAGCGGATCGAGCAGGATGAAGACCGCGCCGGGCGGGGCTTCCCCGACGCTTTCCTCGCTGACCACCGGGACGTCCGGCAGCAGGCGCGCGAGCGCGGCCTTCGCGGCGCGGTCGGCGGCGAGATCGGCCGAGCAGACCGGGCTGCCATCGGGCTTCAGGGTGACGTCGCGCGCGGCGCGCATCGCCAGCAGCACGGCCCCGCTCAGCCGCGCGGCCTCCGCGAGGCGCAGCGCCAGCGCGTCGCGATCGGCCAGCAGCGGATGCGCCGGATCGCTCATGCCGGGCCGGCGCCCGGGAACCGGGCCGGCCTCGCGGTTAACTCCCTGCAAACCATGACGGGCGCATATCTGGCGAGCGCACGGCCACGTCCGACGCGCGGCCGGAAAACATCCTCGACCCGGGAGCGCGAAGCCGCGCTCCGCCCGTCATCCTTCAGTCCATGCTCCAGAACTCGCCTCAGGATCGTCCCCATGACAGCCATCTCTCTCGAGCCGCTCGACCTGGCCGCACTCTTGTGCAGCCGCGTCTGTCATGACGTGATCAGCCCGGTCGGGGCCATTGTCAACGCGCTGGAAGTGTTGGAGGAGGACGATCCCTCGATGCGCGAATTCGCGCTGGAGCTGATCGCCAAGAGCGCCCGCAGCGCCTCGGCCCGGCTGCAGTTCGCGAGGCTCGCCTTCGGCGCCGCCGGCTCGGCCGGCGCCATGATCGATCTCGGCGACGCCGGCAATGTCGCCAACGGCTTCCTGAACGACGACAAGCTCTCGCTCGACTGGGAGGCGCCGCGCGCGTTGCTGCCGAAGAACCAGGTCAAGCTCCTGCTCAACCTGCTGGTGCTGGCGACGCAGGCCATCCCGCGCGGCGGCAAGCTCGTCGCGCGCACCACGCTCGAGGGCGAGCAGGGCGAATTCCTGATCACCGCGACCGGCTCGCACGCCCGCATTCCGGCCCATGTCGAGGAGCTGCTGGCCGGCCGCTCCGAAACCGGAACGATCGACGCCCACGCCGTGCAGCCGCTCTACGCCGGCATGGTCGCGCGCGCCGCCGAGATGGCGATCGCCTTTTCGATCGAGGGCGAAACGGTGACGATCCGCGCCGGCAAGGCTGCGTAGCCGCAACCATGCGAAGCGTCGAATCACGACGCTTTCGCAGCAATCTCAACCGATCATAAACCCTTCGCCTTCATAGATGGGCGCTGTGGTGTAGCGTGTGGGTCGCGGTCTCCGGCATGGATGATTTGCTGCAAGAGTTCCTGGGAGAGACCGGCGAGCACCTCGACACGGTCGATCGCGAACTCGTGCGGTTCGAGCAGGACCCCAACAACCGCGAGATTCTGCGCACGATTTTCCGGCTGGTCCACACCGTGAAGGGCACCTGCGGCTTCATCGGCCTGCCCCGGCTCGAGGCCCTGACGCATGCGGCGGAATCGGTCATCGGCCAGTTCCGCGACGGGGCCACGGTCAACGCCATCGCGGTCACCGCCGTCCTCGAGACGATCGATCGGGTCAAGGAGATTCTCGCCGAGCTCGGCGAGAAGGGCCAGGAGCCGGAAGGCAACGACGAAACCCTGATCGCGGAGCTGCGCGCGCTGGCCGACACGGCGAAGCAGGAACTCGCCCGCTCGCAGCCGCCGGTCGACGCCGCCACCGACCCGGTCGCGGCCTACATGGCGCGCCACGGCGTGGTGCCGCCGGAGAGCGCCGAGGACGGTCTCGACCTCGTCTTCCGCAGCGCGCCGGGTCCCGAGCGCCGGGCCGACGGCCGCATCGAGACGACCTCCCTCCCACCGGGCGCGCCCGAGGAAGCGGCGCAGCGCGACAGCCGCAGCGGCGGCCCGCCGACCCTGCGCGTCAATGTCGACACGATCGAGCATCTGATGACGATGGTCTCGGAGCTCGTCCTGACCCGCAACCAGCTGCTCGAAATTTCGCGCCGGCAGGAGGATGTGGCGCTCAAGGCCCCGCTCCAGCGCCTGTCGCTGATCACCGCCGAGCTGCAGGACGGGGTCATGAAGATCCGGATGCAGCCGATCGGCAACGCCTGGTCGAAGCTGCCGCGCATCGTGCGCGACCTCAGCAGCGAGCTCGGCAAGCGCATCGAACTCATCATGGAAGGCGCCGACACCGAGCTCGACCGCCAAATCCTCGATCTGATCAAGGACCCGCTGACGCACATGGTGCGCAACTGCGCCGACCACGCGATCGAGCCGCCTCAGGCCCGCAAGGCCGCCGGCAAGGCCGAGCACGGCACGGTGCGGCTCGCCGCCTATCACGAAGGCGGCTCGGTCACGATCCAGATCTCCGACGACGGCCGCGGGCTCGACCTCGCCCGCATCCGTCGGAAGGCGGTCCAGCAGGGCCTCGCGCCGGAGGCCGAGGTCGAGCGCATGAGCGACGCGCAGGCCAGCCGGTTCATCTTTCATCCGGGCTTCTCGACCGCCGAAGCCGTGACCGCCGTCTCGGGGCGAGGCGTCGGGATGGACGTCGTCAAGGTCAACGTCGACGCCATCGGCGGCCTGATCGACGTCGCCAGCGTGTCCGGCCAGGGCACGACGATCACGATAAAGATACCGCTCACTCTGGCCATCGTCTCCGCGCTGATCGTGGCCTCCGGCGAGCAGCGCTTCGCCATTCCCCAGATCGTCGTGCGCGAGCTCGTCCGCGTGAAGGCCGGCGCCGAGCATCGCGTCGAGCTGATCAACGGGGCCCCCGTGCTGCGCCTGCGCGAGCGCCTCCTGCCGATCATCGTGCTCGGGGCGCTGATGGAAGGGACCGCCGGCGCCGTCGGGGAAGGCTTCGTCGTGGTGACGCAGATCGGCGAGCGCCAGTTCGGCATCATGGTCGACAGCGTCTTCCACACCGAGGAAATCGTGGTCAAGCCGATGTCGACCAAGCTTCGGCACATCCCGATCTTCTCGGGCAACACCATTCTGGGCGACGGCGCCGTGGTCCTGATCGTCGATCCCAACGGCATCGCCCGCCTCGTCGGCGCGGCCGTCGCGGCCGGCGCGCCGCAGGGTTTCGCGCCGGCCGAGACGCAGCGGCTGGCCGAGCGCACGACGATGCTGGTGTTCCGCGCCGGCCCCGACAGCGTCAAGGCCGTGCCGCTGGCGCTCGTCACCCGGCTCGAGGAGGTTCCGGCCAACCATTTCGAGATCAGCGGCGGCCGGACCCTGCTGAACTATCGCGGCCGGCTGATGCCGGTCACCCCGGTCGGCGAAACCGCGATCCGGACGCAGGGTCTGCAGCCGCTCGTCATCATCTCGGAGGGCGAGCTGACGATGGGGCTGGCGGTCGACGCCATCGTCGACATCGTCGACGAGGTGCTCGACGTCGAACTGCAGGCCATGCTCGACCAGGGCGCGCTCGGCTCCGCCATCATCCGCGGCCGCGCCACCGAAATCCTCGACCTGGCGCACTACCTGCCCAAAGGCGATCCGAACTGGCTGTCGGGGCGCCGCGGCGGCGGCGACGCGACAGGCGGCGTCCTGCTGGTCGAGCCCTCCGGCTTCCTGCGCGAGATGCTCGTCCCGGTGCTCAAGGCCGCCGGCCTCCGGGTCGTCCCGGCCGGCGATATCGAAAGCGCCCGCCGCAACGCCGCCGGCGACGGCGCCGTGCTGCTCGACCTCGACCGCGACGCGCAAGGCGCCTTCGCTCTCGCCGCGGAGCTGCGCGCGGCGGATGGCGGTCCCGGGCGCCAGATCGTCGGCCTGACCAGTTTCGTCACGCCGGACCTGGAGGCCGCCGCCACCCGGGCCGGACTCGACCGGATCATGGTGAAGTTCGATCGCCGCGCTCTCCTGGCCGAGCTGACCGAGTTCCGCCCGGGCATGAGGCAGGCGGCATGAGGCAGGCGGCATGAGGCGGGAGCGATGAGCAGGAACGCGACCAGCGAAGCGATGAGCGGGATCGTCGGCGGCGAAGCGCAGGCGGGTTTCGGCGATTCTCTCGACTACGTCACCGTCACGATCGGCGAGCAGCTGCTCGGGCTTCCGATCAGCCGGGTCCATGACGTCTTCATCGCCACCCGCATCACGCCGGTGCCGCGCGCGCCGGCCGAGATCGTCGGATTGCTGAACCTGCGCGGCAAGGTCGTGACCGCGATCTGCCTGCGCAAGCGGCTCGGCCGGTTCGTCGATCTGAGCAGTCACTGCAACGAGAGCTGCGAGCTCACGGCTGTCGGCATCGACCATGCCGGCGAGGCCTACGCGCTGATCGTCGATGCGGTCGGCGAGGTCATGCGGCTGGACCGGTCGAGCTTCGAGCCGACGCCGGTGCATCTCGACAGAAGCTGGTCGGCGCTCGCCGCCGGCGTCCACCGCCTCGAGGAGCGCCTGCTGGTGGTGCTCGACATCGACGCCGTCCTGAACATCGGCATGCCCGCGGCCGCCTGAGCCGCACGCCAAGAACCACTGGAGCAAGACCATGAAATATTGCCTCGTCGTCGACGACTCGGCCGTGATCCGCAAGGTGGCGCGGCGCATCCTGGAAGGCCTCCAGTTCCGCATCAACGAAGCCGAGGACGGCGCGCGCGCCATCGACGCCTGCAAGGGCGAGATGCCTGACGCCGTGCTGCTCGACTGGAACATGCCGATCATGGACGGCTACGACTTCCTGCGCACGCTGCGGCAGATGCCCGGCGGCAAGCGCCCCAAGGTGGTGTTCTGCACCACCGAGAACGATATCGCCCATATCGCCCGCGCCATGCACGCCGGCGCCGACGAATACATCATGAAGCCGTTCGACAAGGAGATCGTGGCGTCCAAGTTCCAACAGGTCGGGCTGCTCTGAGGCCGTCCGCCGCCACCCTGTCCGCGCCTGTCCGATCCGGCTGAAAGCGCCTGGAATGATCAGCCCCTCCTTCCTGGCAGGCGGTGCCGCCCCGCGCCCCAGAACCGTCGTCATCGCCGACGATTCTGTCGTCGTGCGCGGGCTGTTCGCCCGTTGGCTCGGCGAGAGCGGCCGCTTCCATGTCGTCGCCGTCGCCGGCGACGGC
>JAKFWE010000127.1 GCA_021732895.1 Allobosea sp.
GAAGGAACGCCTCAGCACGGCGATGTCGAACCGCGCGAAATGGAACAGCTTCAGCACTGACGCATCGGCCAGCATCGCGACGAGACGGTCGGGCGGCGGCGCGTCGCGCGCGATCTGCACGATGTCTGCCGAGCCGTCGCCGCGCGAGAGCTGCACCAGACAGAGCCGGTCGCGATGCGGGTTGAGCCCCAGCGTCTCGGTATCGATCGCGACCACGGGGCCGGCGCGATAATCGGCCGGCAGGTCGTCGCGATGGAAACGGATGGTCATGGCGAAACCTTGCTGGCGACGCGTGGCGGGAGAGGTTACGAAGCATGCGCTCGGGCGGACGCATTGCCATTCCAGCGGGGCTAGCGGCCCGCCCGGTCCCGTTCAAGCCTTTTCTGGCGGGGAGCGGACGGCGGGGCCACGCCGGCGTCGTCAATCGTCGCTGTAGCGCTGCTCGCGCCACGGATCGCCGCGATCATGATAGCCGCGCGTTTCCCAGAAGCCGGGCCGGTTCGCCGTCGTGAACTCGATCCGCTTGAGCCATTTGGCGCTCTTCCAGAAATAGAGTCTGGGCAGCACCAGCCTGACCGGTCCGCCATGCTCGTTGGTCAGCGGCTCGCCCTCCCAGCGATGCGCCAGCAGCGCGTCCTCGGCCGCGAAGTCCTCCAGGCCGAGATTGGTGTCGTAGCCGTCCGAGCTCCAGAGCACGACATGGCTGGCCTCGGGTTTCGGCTGGACCAGGTCCAGAATCGTCCGCGTCGCGACGCCCTGCCAGCGGTTGTCGTAGCGCGACCAGGTGGTGACGCAGTGGATGTCGGAGGTCTCGCTCGTCTGCTCCTGCGCCATCAAGTCGGCCCAGCGCCAGTGCAGCGGGCGCTCGACCGCGCCATCGATGTCGAGGACCCAGTTGGATGTGGTGACGCCGGGCTGGAGTCCGAGGTCCAGCACCGGCCAGTCCTTCACCAGATGCTGGCCCGGGGGCAGCCGCTCGCTCTCGGGCAAGGCTACGCGCCCGGTCAGGAACTTGCCGGCGCGCGCCCAGGCCTGCTTGGTGCGGGTGAGCTTGCTGTCGGCGGGGATATCGATCTCGCTGGTCATGGCGAAATGTATATACGAGGATTGACGAAATTACCACATATGTCTATTTTCACAGAAGAGCATGATCGCGGCGAAGGAGGAAGCCTGTGGCCAGCACCCGCGTCTTCCGATCCGGCAACAGCCAGGCTGTCAGGATACCCGCCGATATGGCGTTCAAGGATGGACAGGAACTGACGATCACCCGTCATGGCGAGGTGGTGACGCTTTTGCCGAAGCGCGATGGCCTCCGTCAGGTGCTTGAAGAGCTTCTTGCAATGCCGCCTCTGCCTCCATCCGAGCCGCTCGAACGGATCGAGGTCCCGGAACGCGAGCGGTACTGAAGTTGAGCTATCTGCTCGACACCAATGTCGTCATCGACGCGCGTGACGGCGTGAAGTCGGTCCTGCGGAAGATGATTGAGTATGAAGGGGCGGTGCTCGTGTCCGCTCTGAGCATTGCCGAGCTTCAGCGCGGATCAAGTCCGGCGGACGCCAGCGCGGCGACCCGGCGCGCCAGACTGGAGCGCTTGCTGGCGCACCTCCCCGTCGCCGCTTTTGGCAAGGCCGAGGCCGAAGCTTATGGGACGATCCTGTCGGCTTTGAACTGGGTTCGAGGTCGGGACTTCGACAGGCTGATCGCAGCTCACTGCCTCAGCCTCGGTGCGACGCTCGTCACCAACAACGAGCGCGATTTCCGTGACATTCCGGGCCTCGCCGTCGAGAGCTGGCTCGACGCCGCCTGACGCCTCATCCGCCGCCCTTGCCCTCGCCCGCCATTTCCACTAAAGCGCGCCTGTCCGAAGGGCCGTGATCGATCACAGCCGGGGGCGGCCTTCGCGGCCGGCTCCCCGTTCGTGTTTGGGGCGGATCGTTCGGATACGGACAATGCGCCGGCGGCCCAGCGCCGCCTGTTCCGCGCCCGGCGCCCCTCAGGCGCGCAGCGCGGCGGGCAAGCCCCTTCGACGGGGCGCCGACGGCGCCGTTCCGGATCGCAACGCCAACCCAATCGGCGCCAGCCGGACATCCGCGGAATGCGCGGCCGGCTCCCGGGAGTTCACATGTCAGCAGTCGAAAGCTATTCGGGCCGCGAGGATTTCGCCGCCCTTCTCGAGGAATCGTTCGGCAAGAACGACGCCCTCGAAGGTTCCGTCATCAAGGGCATCGTCGTCGCCATCGAAAAGGACATGGCGATCATCGATGTCGGCCTGAAGACGGAAGGGCGCGTCGCGCTCAAGGAATTCAACGGCCCCGGCCGCGACCAGGACCTGAAGGTCGGCGACGAGGTCGAGGTCTATCTCGACCGGATCGAGAACGCGCTCGGCGAAGCCGTGATCTCGCGCGACAAGGCGCGCCGCGAGGAGAGCTGGGTCAAGCTCGAGAAGGCCTTCGAGGCCCGCGAAAAGGTCATGGGCAACATCTTCAACACCGTGAAGGGCGGCTACACCGTCGATCTCGACGGCGCCGTGGCCTTCCTGCCGCGCTCGCAGGTCGACATCCGCCCGATCCGCGACGTCGGCCCGCTGATGGGCCAGCCGCAGCCCTTCGAGATCCTCAAGATGGATCGCCGGCGGGGCAACATCGTCGTGTCGCGCCGCACCGTCCTCGAAGAGACCCGCGCCGAGGCCCGCTCGGAGCTGGTCGCCTCGCTCGAAGAGGGCCAGGTCATCGACGGCGTCGTCAAGAACATCACCGAATACGGCGCGTTCGTGGATCTGGGCGGCATCGACGGCCTGCTCCATGTCACCGACATGGCCTGGCGTCGCGTCAACCATCCGTCCGAGGTCGTCACCATCGGCCAGACGGTCAAGGTCAAGATCATCAAGATCAACCAGGAGACGCACCGCATCTCGCTCGGCATCAAGCAGTTGCTCGCCGATCCGTGGGACGGGATCGCGGCGCGCTACCCGGTCGGCGCGCGCCTCAAGGGTCGCGTCACCAACATCACGGACTACGGCGCGTTCGTCGAGGTCGAGCCGGGCATCGAGGGCCTGATCCACGTCTCCGAGATGTCCTGGACCAAGAAAAACGTCCACCCCGGCAAGATCGTCTCGACCTCGCAGGAAGTCGACGTCGCGATCCTCGAGGTCGATCAGGTCAAGCGCCGCATCTCGCTCGGCCTCAAGCAGACGCTGCGCAACCCCTGGGAGGTTTTTGCTGAAACCCATCCGAGCGGTTCGACCGTCGAGGGCGAGGTCAAGAACAAGACCGAGTTCGGCCTGTTCCTGGGGCTCGAAGGCGATATCGACGGCATGATCCATCTCTCCGATCTCGACTGGAACCGTCCCGGCGAGCAGGTCATCGAGGAGTACAAGAAGGGCGACATGCTGCAGGCCGTCGTTCTCGACGTCGATGTCGAGAAGGAGCGCATCTCGCTCGGCCTGAAGCAGCTCGGCGGCGATCCCTTCGTGGACGCCGGCGAGTTCAAGAAGGGCCAGGTCGTCACCTGCGAGGTGATCGAGGTCAAGGAAGCCGGTCTCGACGTCAAGATCGCCGGCACCGACATGACCACCTTCATCAAGCGGGCCGAACTCGCCCGCGAGCGCACCGACCAGCGGCCCGAGCGCTTCGCGGCGGGCGAGAAGGTCGATGCCCGCGTCATCCTGTTCGACAAGAAGGCGCGCAAGATCCAGGTCTCGATCAAGGCGCTGGAGATGGCCGAGGAGAAGGAGGCGATGGCGCAGTACGGCTCCGCCGATTCCGGCGCCTCGCTCGGCGACATCCTGGGCGCCGCCCTCAAGAAGGCGACGACCGACAAGAAGTGATCGTCGGGCCGCTGCTGCGGCCCGACCGTTTCATCAGCCCGCGCGGAGAAATCCGCGCGGGCTTTCGTTTCAGGCTTCGCCGTCCTTCTCGGGCGTAGCGAAGCGCAGACCCGAGGCTCTCATGACCAGAAGCCACTGGTTTCCGAGATGGTCGGGTCAAGCCCGACCATGACGAAGCGCCAAGGAGACCCATCATGACTCCCGCCGCCATCGGCGTCGATTTCGGCACGACCAACAGCGTCGTCGCTCTGGCGGACGCCGACGGCTCGGTGACGACGCGCTCCTTCGCCACGAAACAGGGCTCGGTCGACGCCTATCGCTCCGCCCTGATGTTCTGGCGCGAGGGCCGGCCGCCGAAGACCGGCATCGCCCATGTCAGCGGACCCGACGCGCTCGACATGGCGCTGGGGATGACGAGCGAACACCGTTTCCTGCAATCGCTGAAGACCCATCTCTCCAGCCGCGCCTTCCTGGAGACGCGGCTGTTCGGCAAGCTGTTCAAGCTGGAGGATCTGATCGGCGTCTTTCTCGGCGACCTCTCGGCCGGGCTGGAGGGCCTCGCCGGCACGCCTCTGGTCTCCGGCCGCCCGGTCGTCTTCGCCGGAGAGCGGCCCGATGAGGAGCTCGCGCTCGGGCGGCTGCGCGCCTCCTACGCCAAGGCCGGCATGCCGAATGTCGATTTCGCCTATGAGCCGCTCGGCGCGGCCTACTGGTATGCGCGCGGCCTGATAGCGCCGCAGACCATGCTGGTGGCGGATTTCGGCGGCGGCACCAGCGACTTCTCGGTGATGCGGTTCGAGCCCGGCGCGACGGGCCGTCTGAAGGCGATCCCGCTCTCCCATGCCGGCGTCGGCGTCGCCGGCGACACGTTCGATTACCGCATCATCGAACATGCGGTCTCGCCGGGGCTCGGCAAGGGAACGCAGTATCGCTCCTTCGGGAAGCTCTTGCCGATTCCGGCGCATTACCACGCCGCCTTCGCGCAATGGCACCGGCTGTCGCTGATGAAGAGCCGCGAGACCATGGCCGAACTCAAGGCGCTGATCCGCGACGCGGTCGAGCCCGGCAGGCTCGAGGATCTGCTGACGGTGATCGAATACGATCTCGGCTACGAACTCTATCGCGCCGTTTCGGCCGCCAAAATCGCGCTCTCGTCGCAGGACGAGACGGTGCTGAGTTTCCGCCAGATGGGCATCGCGATCGAGACGCCCATCCGGCGCGCCGATTTCGAGGGCTGGATCGCCGCGGATGTCGGCGCGATCGAGGCGGCGCTCGACCGGGCGCTGGCGGAGGCCGGCGTCGCCGCCGGCGGCGTCGAGGCCGTGTTCATGACCGGCGGAACCTCGCATGTCCCGGCCGTCAGGGCGCTGTTCGACCGACGCTTCGGGGCCGGGCGCATCCATGTCGGCGACGCCTTCCGTTCGGTCGCGAGCGGGCTCGCGCTGCTGGCCCTCGACAGAAGCAGGACCCAGGCCGCGGCGTGAGCCGCCTTGCCCGGCCGGCGAGGCGAGGCTACATCACGGGTCCCGCGCAACGGAGCCCGCCACCGATGTCGTCCGACGCCGACCTGCTCGCCGACCGCCGCGCCATGCGCCGCAAGCTCACGCTCTGGCGGCTGCTCGCCGTCGTCGGCGTCGTCGGAGCCATACTGGTCGCAGGGCTCGCCTGGAGCGGGCGGGGACCGGGCTCGATCGGCGGCGCGCATGTCGCGCGCGTGACGATATCCGGCTTCATTTCGGGCGATCGCCGCACGCTGGAGCTGATCAAATCCCTCGAAGAAAGCCGGGCGGCGGCGGTCGTCGTCCGGATCGACAGCCCGGGCGGCACCACCTCCGGATCCGAGGCTCTGCACAAGGCGTTGCGCGACCTCGCGGCCAAGAAGCCGATGGTCGCCGTCGTCGATGGGCTGGCGGCGTCCGGAGGCTACATCGCGGCGATCGGGGCCGAGCGCATCGTCGCGAGAGAGACCTCGCTGGTCGGCTCGATCGGCGTCCTGTTCCAGATTCCCAATGTCGGCGCGCTGCTGAACACCGTCGGGGTCAAGGTCGAGGAGGTGAAGTCGAGCCCGCTCAAGGCCGCGCCGAACGGCTTCGAGCCGACTTCGCCGGAGGCGCGCGCGGCGCTCCAGCGCGTCGTCGACGACAATTACGACTGGTTCAAGCGGCTGGTGCGCGAGCGGCGCAAGCTCGCCGAGCCGGAGGTCGCCGCCGTCTCGGACGGGCGGGTCCATTCCGGGCGGCAGGGGCTCGCGCTCAAGCTCGTCGACGAGATCGGCGGCGAGCCCGAGGCGATCGCCTGGCTCGAGCGCGAGAAGGGCGTCGCCAAGGACCTGACGGTTCGCGACTGGCGTCGCCGGAGCGAGTCGTCCTCCTACGGCCTGTGGAGCGCCGGCGAGGCGCTGGCGCGCGCCGCCGGTCTGGAGTCGGTCGCCACGATCATCGCCCGCGCCTCCGATCAGCCGGTTGGTTTGCGGCTTGACGCGCCAATGGCGCTCTGGCAGCCTGCGTTTGAAAAATGATGTTGATACAAGCGGTTATGCTGGAAAAATGATAAAGTCAGAGCTCGTTCAGCGCATCGCGGAGCGCAACACGCATCTTTATCAGCGCGATATCGAGGGCATCGTCACCGCGATCCTCGATGAAATCGTGAAGGCGCTCGGTCGCGGCGACCGCGTCGAGCTGCGCGGCTTCGGCGCCTTTTCGCGCAAGGCCAGGGCTGCGCGCGTGGGTCGCAATCCGCGCACCGGCGACGCCGTCAAGGTCGAGGAGAAGTTCGTCCCCGTCTTCAAGACAGGCAAGGAGCTCCGCCTGAGGCTGAACGGCAAGGCCTGAGCGGCACGGACGCGCCGCTGCGCCTTTCCCGCAGGAGACACCGATGAAGTTCTTTCTGAAGGCGCTGGTTCTGGTTCCGATCGCGCTGGCGATCGTTCTGTTTTCGGTCGCCAACCGCGCATCGGTGCGGATTTCGCTCGATCCGATCAGCGTGACGCCGGTCTTCGCTTTCGACGCGCCGCTGTTCGCCGTCGTTCTGGCCGCGATCGGGGCGGGCGTGCTGATCGGCGGGCTCGCATCCTGGCTGAACCAGGGCAAGCACCGCAGATCGGCCAGGCGCAACAGGCGCGAGGCCGACAACCTGCGCTTCGAGGCGCAATCGCTGCGTGCCGCCGTGCCCGATTCCGCCTTGCCGGCGCTCACAAGCCGCAACCTCTGAGCGGCCTTCGGCATGCGCGTCATCACGGCCGCCGAGATCGACGCACTGCTGGATTTTCCCGGGCTGATCACGACGCTGGCGGATGCATTCGCCGGCGAGATCGTCACGCCGCAGCGCCATCATCATGAAATCGCCCGGCCAAACGCCGCCGCCACGCTTTTGCTGATGCCGGCCTGGACGGGGCAGCGGGCGGGCCAGCCCTTCCTCGGGACCAAAGTCGTCACGGTCTATCCGGAGAACGGCGCGGCCGGGCTGCCCAGCGTGATGGGCAGCTACCTCTTGATGGACGGCGCGACGGGCGCGCCGCTGGCCGCGCTGGACGGAGCCAGGCTGACGCTCTGGCGCACGGCCGCGGCCTCGGCGCTGGCCGCGCGAGCGCTCGCCAGGCCGAATGCGCGGCGCATGCTGATGGTCGGCGCCGGCGCGCTGTCGCCATTCCTGATCAGGGCGCATCGCAGCGTCCGCGATCTCGACGACATCGCGATCTGGGCGCGCCGGAGCGAAGCCGCGGAGCGGGTCGCGGCGGCGCTTTCGCTGGACGGGTTGCCGGCGCGCGCGGCCGGCGATCTCGAGAGCGAGGCGCGACAGGCCGACCTGATCTCCTGCGCGACCCTGTCGCGCGAGCCGCTGGTGCTGGGCAAGTGGCTGAAACGCGGCGCGCATCTCGATCTCGTCGGCGCCTTCACCCTGTCGATGCGCGAGGCCGACGACGAGGCGCTGGCGCGCGCCCGGGTCTATGTCGATACGGACGCGGCGCTACGCGAGGGCGGCGACGTGGCGGTGGCGATCCGGGCGGGAACCTACGAGGCCGGGCAGATCGCCGGCACGCTGGCCACGCTTTGCGCCGGCGCTGTCCGTGACGATCAGGACGCGATCACGCTGTTCAAGTCGGTCGGAACCGCGATCGAGGATCTGGCGGCCGCCATGCTGGTCTGGCGGCGCGCCGCGACCGGTTGATCGTCAGACCCGGACCGGCGCGCCGCCGATCGCGCCGAGCAGCCAGAGCACGAGCGCGATCACCAGAACCAGACCGACCACGCCGCCGAGACCGCCCGCGCCGTAGCTGCGATGGCCGTAAAAGCCGCCGCCGAAGAGCAGCACGATCAGCAAGACAATGATGAGTGTGGTCGACATGGCGCAGCCCTGTTCCGGTGCGATGCGGCAGCGTCAGCCAGCCGCGACGTTTGAATCGAGAACGCCGTCGCCGGCGCGGGAGTTCCATGGCCGCGAGACCGGTGCGGACGACCGGCCGCGGACCCACCCCCTCGCCCGGCGAAAGGGCGGCGGCAAGGCGAGCCGGGCCGGAGCGCGCTTGACGTCGCTCGCGGAACCCGGCGATTCTTCGGAATGTCCAGGACGAATCGGCCACTGATCCGCGCGATTGCACTTCTGAGCGCAGCCTTCGCGGCGACGCCGGCGGCGGCACAGGCGACCGCCGACGAAGAAGCGAAGCGCCGCAGGGACAACATCGCCGCCTTCCCGGAGGCGGCGCGGGCCCTTTTCGGCCAGAAGACCGCGCCGGCCGCGATGCAGGCCCGCGCCATCGGCTCCTATGCGCGCGGGTGTCTCGCCGGCGCGACCGCCCTGCCGGTCGACGGGCCGACCTGGCAGGTCATGCGGCTGGCGCGCAACCGGAACTGGGGCCATCCCATCCTGATCGAC
>JAKFWE010000065.1 GCA_021732895.1 Allobosea sp.
GGCGCTATCGCAACGGACGCCCCCTCATGGACAGCGACAGCAAACGCCTCGCCGCGCTGAGCCGGCTTCTCGCCGAGGCGCATGCCCGGCTGGGCCTCAAGCTCGGCTTCCGTCTGTGGGACGGCAGCCTCGTCCCGGCCGGCTGGCCGGCGGACGGACTTTCGATCGGCATCGCCGATTCCGGCGCGGTTGCGGCGCTGCTGCGCAAGCCGAAGCTGGACACCCTGCTGAACCTGCACATTTCGGGCCGGATCGCGATCCTCAACGGATCGATCTTCGACCTCGCCGCGGCGCGGCCGGACGGCAAGGTCGGCCGGCTTGCGCGCGGCATTCCCAAGGCCATGGCGTTCGATGTGGTGCGCCGCTTCCTCTTCGCACCGGGATCGGCGCCCGCCGCCGTGGCGCACCGCAAGGGCGACGAGATCGACCGCGACGGCGCGCCGGCGACCAACAAGGCCAATGTCGCCTACCATTACGACGTCTCGAACGCCTTCTACCGGCTCTTCCTCGACGAGGAGATGGTCTACACCTGCGCCTATTTCACCGAGGACCATGGCGATCTCGACCGCGCCCAGCGCGACAAGCTCGACATGATCTGCCGCAAGCTGCGCCTGAAGCCGGGCGACCGCTTTCTCGATATCGGCTGCGGCTGGGGCGCGCTCGTCTGTCATGCCGCGCAGCATTACGGCGTCGAGGCCCATGGCGTGACGCTGGCCGAGGAGCAGCTCAAGCTGGCCCGGGAAAAGGTCGAGCGGCTCGGCCTGCGGGACCGCGTCACGCTGCATCTGAAGGACTTCACCCAGATGGAGGGGGAGTTCGACAAGATCTCCTCGATCGGCATGTTCGAGCATGTCGGCATCGCCAACCATCCCGACTATTTCCGCGCGGTGAACCGGCTGCTGCGGCCGCGGGGCCTATACCTGCACCACGCCATCTCGCGCCGCGCCAAGAAGACCGACAAGGCTTTCCGGCGGATGCCGCCCGAATATCGCGCGCTGGTGCGCTACATCTTTCCGGGCGGCGAGCTCGACCATCTCGGCATGTCGATCGCTAATCTCGAGCGCTTCGGCTTCGAGGTCCATGACGTCGAGGGCTGGCGCGAGCACTACCAGCGCACGACCCGGCTGTGGTGGGAGCGCCTGACCGCGCGTCGGGCCGAGGCGGAAGCCGAGATCGGCGAGGAGCGCACGCGGATGTGGCTGCTCTACCTCGCCGGCTGCTCGCTCGCCTTCTAGCGCGGCGGCGCGCTGGTCAACCAGACGCTGGTCTCCAAGCGTCGCAAGGGACCCTCGGGACTGCCGCTGAGTCGGGCGGATCTTTATGAGCAGTAGGCGATGGGCAGTCGGGACAATTCGCAGCCCGACCGCCGACTGCCTGTTGCCGACTGCCCTCGGTCACTTCTTCACAAACAGGTCCAGCTTGCCGTAATGCTCGGCCAGCAAATAATAGAATGTCAGGCGAGATTTGGTCTTGTCGGACTTCATGTGCTCGCAGATCGCCTTGATCGAGGCGTCGAGATCGGCGGTGGTCAGGCCGAGCTTCTTCTTCAGGAAGTTGTCGCGGACACGCGCGAGCTAGGTGGCGTAGGAACAGGCGACATACCGTGTGTCGGCCTTGCCCATCACCAGCGCATAGGATTTCGTCATGCCGGCGAAAGCCGCTTCGTTGACCGGCTTCTTGGCGAATTTCTTGACGTCGGCAAGATGATCCATCGGTAGCCCCTCTTGAGCCCGGAGCGACGGCGCCGGGCGGGTTTGATGTCGCGCTCGTGATTGTTAACGCGCTTTTTTGTCGCAGGCGAGAGGCGAAAGCCGCGCCGGCGCGCTTTTTGACAGGTCGCTCCCGAATGCGGGCGATGCGCCTGCGGGATGGGCGCTCCCGCAACGGGGCGGGTTGAGCCGGGCGGCGCGAGATGATGCGATGCAGCGTGGACGCGGCCGGAGTTCTTGACGCGATGAAGCCGACGATCCTGATGGTTCCGCGCCTGCCGGCTCCGCTGGTGGCGCGGCTGAGCGAGCGCTACACCGTGCTCGGGCCGCTGGAACGCTCCGCGCCCGACGCGCTGCCGGCCGGGGCCCGCGCGGTGCAGGCCCTGCTCACCGTCGGCAGCCAGAAAACGGATGCGGCGCTGATCGACGCCTTGCCGGCGCTGCGCCTGATCGCCTGCTACGGGACCGGCGTCGAGGGCGTCGACGGGGCTCATGCCAAGGCGCGCGGCGTGGCGCTGACGAACGCGGCCGACGCCAACGCCGCCAGCGTCGCCGAATTCGCGATCGGGCTCCTGCTCGCCAGCGCGCGCCAGATCGGCCAGGGCGACCGGCTGGTCCGCGCCGGGCGCTGGCGGGGCAACGCGATCCAGCGCATGCCGGTCGCGCCCGGGCTCACCGGGCGCAGGCTCGGAATCTACGGGCTCGGCGCGATCGGGACGCGGATCGCCAGCCTGGCGACGGCCTTCGGGATGGAGATCGGCTATCACAACCGCTCGCGCCGCGCGGATGTGGATTATGCCTATCACGACAGCCTGCTCGGCCTGGCCGGTTGGTGCGACATGCTGATGGTCGCCGCGCGCGCCGGCGCCGGGAACCGGCATGCGGTCGATGCCGCGGTGCTGGCGGCGCTCGGCCCGCAAGGTTATCTCGTCAACATCTCGCGCGGCAGCGCCATCGACGAGACGGCGCTGTGCGAGGCGCTGGAGCAGGGCGTGATCGCCGGGGCGGCGCTCGACGTCTACGAGCACGAGCCGCATGTGCCGGACCGTCTCAAGGCGATCGAGACCGTGGTGCTGACGCCCCATATTGGGGCCAACGCCGATCAGGCCCAGCAGGCCCAGCAGGACCTGATGGTCGGCAATATCGACGCGCTTTTCGCGGGCGCGCCGCTGCTCTCGCCGGTGGCGCTGTGAGCCCGCATCAGGGCAGGACCACGACAGGCGTGCCCATGCGGACGCGCGGGTAGAGGTCGATGACGTCGCGGTTGTGCATCCGGAAGCAGCCATAGGAGGCGGCCGTGCCGATCGTGCCCGGCATGTTGGTCCCGTGAATGGCGTATTGGCCGCCCGGTCCGAGCCCGATGACGCGCGCGCCCATCGGATTGCGCGGCGAGCCGCCGGGGATCAGGTCCGGAAGCGAGGGTCGGTCGCGCTTCACCGAGGCCGGCGGGCTCCAGGCTGGCTCGACAGCCAGTTCCTCGACATATTTCACGCCGCGCCACTGCTTGCCGGCCTTGCCGACGGCGATGGTGTAGGCGATCGCCTCGCCCGGCGCGGTGACGAAATAGAGCCGGCGCTGGCCCGTGCGGATCACGATTGTGCCGGGGTGGTAGCGCGCGTCCGGCGCGGCCACGATTTCGCGGGCGGCGGCGGGATCGCCCTGAAAGGCGAAACCGAGCAGCGAGAACGCGCCCGCGGCGAACGCGGCGATCGGTTTCCGGCGTCGGGTCATCGCGGCTCTCCCTGTGGAATTCCGCGAGAGTTGTCGCGCGGCAGCCATGAAGCGCCGGTTGAGCGACATGGTGAAGCTCGGATTCAGGATGAATCGGCTGTGAATCAGGGCGTTGCGGCGGCTTGCCGGTGCTGTTGCGGCAGCAGGAACGGCAGATTCTGCGGCGGCGGCCGGCCGAGGCCGAGATCGACGTCGAACACCCTGCGCAGCAGCGCGTCGTCCAGCGTCGCGGCCGGGGCTCCCTGCGCGACGATTTCGCCTGCGTCCATGACCACCAGCCGGTCGGCATAGGTCAGGGCCAGGTTGATGTCGTGAAGCACGATCAGCACGGCCGCCCCGCGCGCCGCGATCATCCGCGCCATGTCGAGCAGAGCCAGTTGGTGGCTCAGGTCGAGATTGGCGATCGGCTCGTCGAGGAACAGCGCCTGGCGCGTGGCGAGACTTCGCCCAGCTTCGAGCTGGCACAGCGCGCGGGCGAACTGGACGCGCTGCTGCTCGCCGCCGGACAGGGTCTGGTAGGGACGAGCCGCCAGATCGAGGACGCCGGCCGCGAGAAGGCACCCGCCGATCAGCGCCTCGCGGCGGGCTCGCGGCAGCGCCCGCCCGACGCCGTCGACGCCGAGCCGCGCCACCTCGAGCACGCTGAACGGGAAGGCGAGCCGCGCTTGCTGCGCCATCACCGCGCGCTGGCAGGCAAGCCGCCAGGGCGGGATCGACGCGAGCGCCGCGCCCTCCAGTGTGACCACGCCGGCGGTCGGCTTCGCCTCGCCGGTGAGCAGCCTGAGCAGGGTCGATTTGCCGGCCCCGTTCGGCCCGATCAGGATCGTGGTCTCGCCGGCGCGCAGATCGAGACTGGCGCGGCTGACGAGGTGGCGGCCGCCGGCGACGAAGCCGAGGTCGCGGCCGCTGACCAGCGGGCGGGCCGCCTCGTCAGATCTCGACGACATGCGCGCGCCTCAGCAGAAGCCAGAGGAAGAAGGGTGCGCCCATCGCGGCGGTGACGATGCCCAGCGGCAGTTCGGCCGGGCTCACGACGAGACGGGCGACGATGTCGGCGGCGACGAGCAGGGTCGCGCCGCCGAGCGCCGAAAGCGGCAGCAGCAGCCGGTGGTCGGGGCCGAGCGCCAGCCGGATCAGATGCGGCACGACGATGCCGACGAAGCCGATCACGCCGGCCGCCGCGACGCTCGCCCCGACCGCGAGCGCGACCAGAACGATCGCGAGCGCCTTGATCCTCTGCACCGGGACGCCGAGATGGAAGGCCTCGGCCTCGCCCAGCATCAGCCCGTTCAGGCCGCGCGCCAGCAGCGGCAAGGCGAAGAGAAGCGGGAGGATGATCGGCGCGACCGCCGCGAGCTTGGTCCAGCTCGCTCCGCCGAGGCTGCCGAGCGACCAGAACGTCAGGTCGCGCAGTTGCCGGTCGTCGGAGATGAACGCGAGCAGCCCGGTCAGCGCGCCCGCGAGCGCGCCCAGCGCGACGCCGGCGAGCAGCATGGTGGCGACGGAGGTGCGGCCCCGGCGCGTCGCGATCAGATAGAGCAGCAGCGTCGAGATCAGCCCGCCGCAGAACGCGCCGAAGGGTAGGACCGCGAAGGGCAGCCGCGCCGCCGCGCCGCCGAGGAGCCGGTCGCCGAGCACGATCGTGGCGGCGGCGGCGAGCCCGGCGCCGGCCGAGACGCCGACAAGGCCGGGGTCGGCCAGCGGGTTGCGGAACAGCCCCTGCATCAGCGCCCCGGACACCGCGAGCCCGGCCCCGACCAGCAGGCCGAGCAGCACGCGCGGCAGGCGAATGTTGAGCACCACGAGCGCCTCTCGACCGTCCAGCGCGGCGTCGCCGCCGGTCAGGCGCGCCAGCAGGATCCCGGCGACGCGGCCGGGCGGAATCGAGACCGCGCCGACGCCGACGCCCAGAAAGATCAGGGCGAGGCAGAGCGCGATCAGCCCGAGGATGACGAGCATGGCGTAGCGCCGGCGGCCGGCGGCGATGACGGTGAGCGCCGCGGCAGGCCCGGGCCTCGCGAGAGCGGCCTGCGTCACGGCGCGGCGGCCGTCTTGAGCGCCGGAATCGCGGCGTCGGGATAGAACGCCGCCATCAGGTCGCGCGCGGCCAGCGGCGCACGGGGTCCGAAGCCGAGCAGGTAGAGCCCGTCCATCCGCACGAGCGCCCGTGCGCCCGCAGCCGGCGTCGCCGAGAAGGCGGGCATGGCGAACAGCTCCTCCGGCGTCGCATCGTGGCCGCTGCTGTTGCGCATCATCAGCACCACTTCCGGCGCCGCCGCGATCACCGCCTCGTCCGTCATCGGCTTGTAGCCTTCGACGCCGGCCGCGGCGTTGACGCCGCCGGCGAGGCGGATCATGGCGTCCGCCGTGCTGTTGGCCCCGCCGACCATGGTGCGCCCGTTCTGCAACGACAGCGCAAACAGCACCCGCCGCTTGCCGACGACCCTGGCGCGCAGCGCGGCGAGTTCCTCGAAGCCCGCCTGAACCGTCTCGGCCAGCCGTCGCGCCGGTTCGCTCGCGCCCGCGGCGGCGCCGATCGCCGCGATCCGCACGGCGACGCCCTGTTCGCTCAGGTCCTCGGGAATCGTGACGAGCCTGACGCCGGCCTCCTTCAGCAAGGCGATCGCGTCGGGCGGGCCCGCGCCCTCGATCGCGATGACGAGCGAAGGCCTGAGCGAGAGGATGCCCTCGACGGAGAGCGCGCGGACATAGCCGACGCCGGGCTTGTCGCGCAGCGCCTCGGGCGGGAACTGGCTGGTGGTGTCGACGCCGACGATCCGGTCCTCGAGGCCTAGCGCGTAGAGCACCTCGGTGACGACGCCGCCGAGCGCGACGATCCGGTCGGATTTCTGCGCGACCACAGGTCCGACAATGGCCCCGGGACCCGCAAATCCCGCCGCGGCCGCGAGCGTCAGGCCGACCGCCGCCAGGATTTCACGCCGGTCGGGGCGCGCCGTCTTGCGGAACGGAAGCTCAGGGCGGTCGGGCATGATGACGGGTTCCTCAGGTCGGCGTGGCGTGGCGTGGCGTGGTCTTCTTGATCGAATTCCAAGTAAAAAGCAGTTTTTAATTATTAAAAACAAGTAAATGCGTCAGCGTTGTTGACGTAGATATTCAGCTTTACTATAGGGGTCAAGTGCGGACGCCGGACACGGCGCTTCCGCAACCGCGAGCCAGCCATGCGCACCTGCGTTCAGCCAGCCAGCATCATGACAACTCTGGTTCGAGGCTCACTCCATGCATGCGTTCGCCGCGCCGTTGCGCGCTTCGGTTTCCCTTTTCGCCATGGCGCTCGGCGTCGCCGCCGCGCAGGCCCAGTCGCCGGCGCCCCAAGCACCGCCGCCGGGCGCGCCGATCGCTCTCGACGAGATCACCGTGACGGCGAGCCGCCAGGAGGAGCGCGCGATCGACGCGCTCGCCGCCGTCTCGGTGCTCAGCCGCACCGAGTTGCGGGCGCAGCAGCCGCAGCGGATCGGCTCGATCGTCAACCAGCTTCCCGGGGTCGCGACGCAGGAGAACCCCAATGACCCGGCGACCTCGATCAACATTCGCGGCCTCCAGGATTTCGGCCGCGTCGCGGTGACGGTCGACGGCGCGCGCCAGAACTTCCAGCGCTCGGGCCACAACGCCAACGGCGCCTTCTTCCTCGATCCCGCCTTCGTGCGCGTGATCGACGTGACGCGCGGCCCGGTCGCCAACATCTACGGTTCCGGCGCGATCGGCGGCGTCGTCTCGTTCGAGACGGTTGACCCCAAGGACATCCTGAGGCCGGGCGAAAGGGCGGCGGCAGAGATCGGCGGCTCGATCGCGTTCGGCCGGCAGGGCGGCGTCTTCGGCAACGCCATCGGCGCGGTCAAGGCCCATGACGCGGTCTCCGCCCTGGTCGGGCTCTCCTTCCGTTCGCTCAACCCCTACACGGACGGGGCCGGTTTCCGGATCGCCGATAGCGGGCAGGCTCTGACCTCGGGCCTGGGCAAGGTCGTGATCACGCCCGGCGAGGGCCAGGAGCTCAAGCTCGGCGGCCAGTATCAGAGCTATGATTTCGCCAACGGCCTCGGCACCGCGACGGCCCCGCGTCGCGACAACGAGGTCACGACGCAGACCTACACCGCGCGCTACACGTTTTCTCGGCCCGACATTCCGTGGCTCAACCTGACGGTGAGCGGCTACTCGACCAAAACCGAGACGGACCAGAAGCAGATTTCGGGCGTCGCGCCCGCGCTCGGCGCGAAGCGCTTCTTCAACATCGAAACCACCGGCTTCGACATCTACAACACCAGCAAGCTCAGTTTCGGCGCGCTCGGGCTGGACCTCACCTATGGCGGCGACTGGTTCGAGGACCGGGTCAGGACCAACGATCCGCTGAGCAACGGCGACGAGTTCACGCCATCGGGCAATCGCTCCGTCTATGGCGGCTTCGTCCAGGCGCATTTCAAATATTCGATCTTCGACCTGATCGGCGCGCTGCGCTACGATTCCTATGAATTGCAGGGCGGGCGCTTCGCCTCGGACGGGCAGAGGCTCTCACCCAAGGTGACGCTCGGCGTCACGCCGGTCGCTGGCCTGCAAATCTATGGAACCTATGCGGAAGGCTATCGGGCGCCCTCGATCACGGAGACGCTGGTCGATGGCACGCATCCAGCGCCCGCGACTTTCCGGCTCGTGCCCAACCCGAACCTGCGCCCCGAGGTCGGCAAGAATCTCGAGGCCGGCCTCAACCTGAAATACGACGACGTCATCAGCGCCGGCGACCGCTTCCGCGGCAAGGTCTCGGTGTTCCGGAACAACGTCACCGACTTCATCGACAGCGTCTTCACCGATCCGGGCGCGCCCTGCGGGTCGCCTGTCCCGCGCGCCTGCGACGATGCGGTCTTCGTCTACCAGAACGTCGCCAGGGCCAGGCTCACCGGCGTCGAGGCCGAATTCGCCTACGACGCCGGGCGCTGGTTCGCCAGCCTCGCCGGCTCCTCGATCCGGGGCGACAACCGAACCCTCAGCCAGCCGCTGCAATCGGTCTATCCCGACAAGCTGATCCTCGGCGCGGGACTGCGCTTCCTCGACGAGAAGCTCACCATCGGCGGGCGGCTGCACCTGTTCGACGAACAAGCCAGGCTGCCGGCTGCGGCTCTGGCGACCGCGAGCAAGGCCTATGCGCTCGTCGATCTCTACGCCGACTACAAGGTCAGCGCCGATTCGCGCGCCTTCGTCACGCTCGAGAATGTCGCGGA
>JAKFWE010000207.1 GCA_021732895.1 Allobosea sp.
TCGATCGTGTTTCTCTGGCTCGCCTTCGGCAGCCTCGATTATCTTTCGGGCCAGATCATCGGCAAGGCCTGGATGGTGCTGCTGGCGCTGCCGCTGATGCATTGGCTGCGGCGGCGGGACGAGCGGCTGGGGTTGGCGGCGGCGTAAGCTGCCGCCCTCAATCCGCCACCGGCGGCCACTGCCGAGCGGTATGGATCAGCGCCACAATCCAGACAGTCCCGGCCCTGATCTCGTAGACCAGGCGATAGCTCGAATGCGGGATCAGTTCCCGCGTGCCAGCGACCAACCCATCCACTCCCGAGCGCGGCAATTCGGCCAGCCTCGCCGCTGCCCTGCCGAAAAGCACGTCCATTCGCGCCGCAGCCTCCGGACTCTCGCTTGCGATGAACGCCCAGATCGCATCGCGATCCCGCTCTGCCTCGGGCGTCCAGATCACTTTCATTCGTCAGCCAGGACTCTGGCGCGGCGGGCAGCAAAATCGGCCTCGACTTCGTCCTGCGAACGGCCAACGCCGGCCTCGATCGACAGACGCGCCTTGGCCACTTTGCCGTGCAGGAAAGTCTCGTAGTCCCGAGCCGCCTGACGCGTCTTGACGAATTCGCGCATCAGTTCGCGCACGACCTGTGATGCAGGCCGATCGCTGGCCTGTGCCTCCGCCATGAAGGCATCACGCAATTCGGGCTCCAGCTTCATCGTGAAGACCGCTTCCTTGGCCATAGCTGGCACTCCTTGAGATCATGACAAGGTATGGATATTTTCAGTACCTCGCCACCGAAATGTCAGATGAGGCTGGCGACGCTGTGCTGAGGGCGACAGTGTCCTTGTCCTCCGCGCCCTTTTCCCCTATGAGCCTGCCTGCGCCCGACTGACACCCTTGGAGGCAAGGGCGCTGAACGCAAACGGCCGCCGCGTGGCGGCTTTGTCTTTTACAGCAGGAACCACACCATGACCGCCGTGAAGCAAATCGAGGCTTCGGCGCGCGCGCAGGTCGGCAAGGGGGCCGCCCGTGCAGTTCGTCGTCAAGGCCTGACACCCGCCGTGATCTATGGCGGGGGCGCCGCTCCCGAAGCGATCGCGCTCGACGCCAACAAGACCCGCCTGATGATCTATGGCGGCCATTTCCTGACCACGCTGTTCGAGATTTCCGTCGCCGGCAAGACGCAGCGCGTCATCCCGCGCGACTACCAGCTCGACCCGGTCAAGGATTTCCCGATCCATGTCGATTTCCTGCGCGTGGCCAAGGGCCAGACCGTCACGGTCGAGATCCCGATCCATGTCTTCGGCCAGGACGCCAGCCCCGGCGTGAAGAACGGCGGCTCGGTGCAGCTCGTCGAGCACGCGCTCGAGATCACCGTCGAGCCGGAGAACATCCCGGAGGCCTTCGAGGTGTCCGTCGCCGGCCTCGAGATCGGCGATACGGTCGAAGCCAGCGCGATCACGCTGCCCAGGGGCGCCAAGCTGACGATCGGAGCCGACGCCACCATCGTGACGATCGTGCCGCCGATGGCCGAAGAGGTCGAGGAGGCCCCGGTCGCCGAGGCCGCGCCGGCCGCCGAGGCCAAGCCGAAGGCCTGATCGGCCAACCGGTTTCAGTCGAGACGAGACGGCCGGGTTTCCCAGCCGTTTTGCTATCTGGAGCATGTCATGCTGATCTTCGCCGGCCTCGGCAATCCGGGCTAGCGTTATGCCCGCAACCGCCACAATATCGGCTTCATGGCGGCCGAGGCGATCGCGCGCACCCACCGGGCTTCGCCATGGCGCGCGCGCTTCCAGGCGGAATCCTGCGAGGCGACGATCGGGGCGGAGAAGGTCATCCTGCTGAAGCCGCAGACCTATATGAACGAGTCCGGCCGGGCGATCGGCGAGGCGGCGCGCTTCTTCAAGGTCGAGCCCGCCGATGTCGTCGTCTTCCACGACGAGCTCGACCTCGCGCCGGCCAAGCTCAGGGTCAAGCTCGGCGGCGGCAATGCCGGCCATAACGGCCTGCGCTCGACCACGGCCGCCATCGGCAACGACTACCGCCGCGTCCGCATGGGGATCGGGCATCCTGGCCTCAAGGAACTCGTCCACGCCTATGTGCTGAACGATTTCGGCAAGGCCGAGCAGGATTGGGTCGAGGATCTGTGCAACGCCTGCGCCGACAACGCAGCGCTGCTCGCGAGCCATGACAATGCGGGTTTCCAGAACAAGGTCCACCTGTTCATGGAGGCGCGCGGCCATGGCGCGGTGAAGCGGCTGGGCGAGAAGACTGGCGATTGATTGACACGGAAACACGGAAACACGATAAATCATTCGACCAATGAGCGAGCGTCATGCGTAACGTGACAATTACCCTGCCGGAAGAAACGCTTGCGCGTCTGCGTGTCGCAGCAGCGCGGGAAGGCAAAAGCATGTCGAAGTTCACGTCCGAACTTGTCGAGCAGCGGCTTGGGCGGGCAAAGACGCAACGCGAGGCGCTCGACGATTTCCTTGCAGGTCCGGATTTGCCTGGGCTTGCGGCGGATTGGCGAGGACGTGAGGAACTCTATGACGAACGCGTGTTTCGTCGACACGAACGTGTTGCTTTACATGAACGACCCGCGGGAGCCTCTGAAACAGACGATCGCGAGGACGTGGATCGCAGCGCTCGGCGAGCGTGATCTGATCGTCATCAGCCCGCAGGTGATGAACGAGTTCGCACATAGTGTCCTGCGCAAATTTCCTTCGATTGCGATGCGGGAATTGAACGGTTTCCTGCTGGCTATGCAACCTTGGTGCAAGGCATCTCTAACAGCGACGACACCACTCGACGCCCTAGCCGTTCACGCTCGCTATCGCTATTCGTTCTACGATTCAGCGCTGATCGCTGCCGCGCTGTCCTATGGCTGTGATCTTTTTCTGTCGGAGGATCTCGGCTCGACCCAGCGGATCGGCTCCCTGACGATCATCAACCCCTTTCGCGTCGACCCCGACGCCTTCCTGAGCAAGAACTGACCACCATGGGTTTCAAATGCGGTATCGTCGGCCTGCCGAATGTCGGCAAGTCGACCCTGTTCAACGCCCTGACGCAGACGGCGGCCGCGCAGGCGGCGAACTATCCGTTCTGCACGATCGAGCCCAATGTCGGCGACGTCGCGGTGCCCGACGACCGGCTGGAGAAGCTCGCCGCCATCGCGGGCTCCAAGGAGATCATCCCGACGCGGCTGACCTTCGTCGACATCGCCGGCCTCGTGCGCGGCGCCTCCAAGGGCGAAGGGCTCGGCAACCAGTTCCTCGCCAATATCCGCGAATGCGACGCCATCGCCCATGTCGTGCGCTGCTTCGAGGACGGCGACATCACCCATGTCGAGGGCAAGGTCGCGCCGCTGAACGACATCGAGATCATCGAGACCGAGCTGATGCTGGCCGATCTCGAAAGCCTCGAGAAGCGCGTGCTGCCGCTGGAGAAGAAGGCCAGGACCGGCGACAAGGAGGCGAAGGAACTCGCCGACCTGATGAATCGCTGCCTCGTCCTGCTGCGCGAGGGCAGGCCGGCCCGGCTCGTGGAGGTCGCCGCCGACGAGCGCAAGACGTTCGAGACGCTCGGCCTGCTCTCCTCCAAGCCGGTGCTCTATGTCTGCAACGTCGAGGAGGCCAGCGCCGACAAGGGCAACGCCTTCTCCGACATCGTGAAAGCGCGCGCGGCGGAGGAAAACGCGGTCGCCGTCGTCGTCTCGGCCAAGATCGAGAGCGAGATCGCGGTGCTGCCCGCCGCCGACCAGAAGGACTATCTGGAGGCCGTCGGGCTGGAGGAGCCCGGCCTCAACCGCGTCATCCGCGCCGGCTATGCCCTGCTCAAGCTCGTGACCTACTTCACCGTTGGCCCAAAGGAAGCCCGCGCCTGGACGATCGAGACCGGCACCAAGGGTCCGGCGGCGGCCGGCGTGATCCACTCGGATTTCGAGAAGGGCTATATCCGCGCCGAGACGATCGCCTATCCCGACTACATCGCCAACAAGGGCGAGGCCGGTGCGCGCGAGGCTGGCAAGTTCCGCCTCGAAGGCAAGGAGTATGTCGTGGCCGACGGCGACGTGCTGCATTTCCGTTTCGCCAACTGAGCCCGGCGATGCTGTATTTCGAGGATTTCAGGGTCGGCGAAAGCGTCACCGCCGGAGCCGTCACCGTCAGCCAGGAGGACATGATCGCCTATGCCTCGCGCTTCGACGCGCAGGATTTCCATACCGACCCGGTCGCCGCGCGGGCGAGCTTCGCCGGCGCCCTGATCGGCTCGGGCTGGCACAGCTGCTCGCTGATGATGCGGCTCATGGCCGAGACCTTCATCATCGAGTCCTCGTCGATGGGCGGGCCGGGCGTCGACGAGGTCAAATGGCTGCGTCCGGTCAGGCCGGGCGATGCGCTGAGCCTGCGGCGCACCGTGCTGGCGGCGAAACCCTCGCGCTCGCGCCCGGAAATGGGGCTGGTGCAACTGCGCGTCGAGCTTCTCGGCGAGGGCGGCGCGCCGGTGATGGAGCAGGTCAACTGGATCATGTTCGGGCGCCGGGGGCTGACCGCGCCGCGCCCGGCCGGCGACTGGCTCGGCCAGCCCTGGCGCTACAGCCCGCCGGAGACGCCAAGCCCGCTGGAGCCGCCGCTCGAGGCCGCCGAGCCGGCCCGGTTCTTCGAGGAGCTCGAGATCGACCGCGGCTTCGCGCTCGGCAGCTTCGTCTTCACGCGCGACGAGATCGTGGCCTTCGCCGGCGCCTTCGATCCACAGCCCTTCCACATGGACGAAGAGGCCGCCGCGCAGAGCCAGTTCGGCGCGCTGATCGCATCGGGCTGGCACACCGGCTCGGTCTGGATGGCGTCGATGGTGGCGCATCGCCAGCGCCAGCTCGCGGCCTTCGCGCAGGCGCATCCCGGCCGCCCGGCGCCCCGGCTCGGCACCTCGCCCGGCTTCCGCGACCTGCGCTGGCTGAAGCCGGTCTTCGCCGGGGACCGCATCAGCTACCATTCGCGCGTGGTCTCGACCCGCGCCAGCGCCTCGCGCCCGCAATGGGGCCTGTTCTTCCACCACAACACCGGCGTGAACCAGCGTGGCGAGACGGTGTTCAGCTTCGAGGGCTGCGCCTTCGTCGAGCGGCGGCCGACAATATAGGCAATCCGCGCGAAGACCGGCCCGAATGAGTATGGCGACCGAAGGGCGGAGACTTTGGCGTCCATGACGAAAGTCGCGGGTCGCCTGATCATTGATTGAGAATTTCAGGCGTGTATTATTTTCTGAATGGGTTCTGTAATGAAAGAGCGATAAGTATGTTTTTAATTCGTCGCAGCATCGTGGCGTCAATAATCTTTACAAGCGCTATGATAATAGGTAATTTTGCCTATGCATCGAACAATCCCATTGGGAAAACGATTCAGGCAGATTTTCATTACGGAGACGGGGTGCCGCAATTTTTGATAATTCCGTCTAGATTTCGACCTAATGTTTACTTCAGTAATAATGGATCCGTTTTCGAGTATTCAAGAGCCGATGGGGGAAACATATATCAATATAATAAATTGCATTCTCGGGATGAAATTCAATACGGATATTTTCTGAAGGCTAATTCGGTCGAGTTGATACTCAAGAATAATAAGAATGACACGGCTAACAAGCTTATTTTTACGATCAGTGGTTCAAAATGCTCGATCCGACATATCTTCATGTATGGAAAGAGTCGCGGTGAAATGGCTGGAAAATCCATCCCGGTAAAACTGCCAGAATTCAAGTTTTGTCGGGTGCAGACCGGTCCTGTCGGTCAATGATGGCGAGAGCCGTCCTCGCCCATGACGACGGTCGTTTCCGGGTCCGCCGGTTCTGCGCCGGCCCTGTCCCGCCGGCCGACGAACGATCACCCGACCTTGCCATAGCCCGCGAACTTCGCCGACACCCGCGCCATCTCGTCCTCGTCGAGGATCGCCGGCTCCAGCCCCGCCGCCAGGATGGCGAGATACTGGCCGGCGAGGTTCTCGACCTCGGCCGCGATCTGGTGCGCGCCGGCGAGCGAGCCGCCGAGCGCGATGACGCCGTGATTGGCCAGCAGCACCGCCTTGCGGCCCTCCAGTCCGCGCACCGCGTTCTCCGCCAGTTCCGGCGTGCCGAAGGTGGCGTAATCGGCGCAGCGGATATCCGGGCCGCCGCAGAGCGCGATCATGTAGTGGAAGGCGGGAACGCCGCGCCGGGCGCAGGCGAGGGCGGTGGCGCGCGGAGAATGGGTGTGGACGATCGCCTGCGCATCGGGCCGCGCCTTGTAGATTTCGGTGTGGAACGGCCATTCCGAGGAGGGCTTGCCCCTGCCCGCCAGAACGACCCCGTCCAGCGACAGATGGATCAGGTCTTCAGGCGTCATCCGGGCATAGGGCAGCCCCGAGGGCGTGATCAGCAGGCCTTCGCCGTGCCGCGCCGAGACATTGCCCGATTTCGACGGGCAGAAGCCGGCCCGGTCGAGCGCCTGCGCGACGGCGACGATCTCGCGGCGCAGCGCATCCTCGCTCATGGCGCCTGTCATGCCGCCTCTCCCCGCGCCAGTTCGGGGAAGAGCGTCGCCAGCCCGGCTCGCGACGCCGGCGCGACGCCGCGCTCGGTGATCAGCCCGGTGACCAGCCGCGCCGGCGTCACGTCGAAGGCCGGGTTCGCCGCGTCGCTGCCGGGCGCGACGATGCGGAAGGTCGCGACTTCGCCGTCCGCGCCGAGCCCCTGCAAATGCGTGACCTCGCGCGCCGGGCGCTCCTCGATGGGGATCTGCTTGAGCCCGTCGGACAGCCGCCAGTCGATCGTCGGCGAGGGCAGTGCGACATAGAACGGCACGCCGTTGTCATGGGCGGCCAGCGCCTTGAGATAGGTGCCGATCTTGTTGGCGACGTCGCCGGTCGCCGTCGTGCGGTCGGTGCCGACGATCACCATGTCGACCTGTCCATGCTGCATCAGGTGGCCGCCGGCATTGTCGGCGATCACGGTGTGGGGCACGCCATGCGCGCCGAGCTCGTAGGCGGTCAGCGCCGCGCCCTGGTTGCGCGGCCTCGTCTCGTCGACCCAGACATGGACCGGCACGCCGGCGTCATGCGCGAGATAGATCGGCGCCAGCGCGGTGCCCCAGTCGACCGTCGCCAGCCAGCCGGCGTTGCAGTGGGTCAGGATGTTGACCGGCTCGCCCGCCCGTTTCCCGGCCGCGATCTCGCGGATCGGGGCGAGCCCGTGCCCGCCGATGGCGCGGCATAGCGCGACATCCTCGTCGCAGATCAGCGCGGCCTCGGCATAGGCGGCCTGCGCCCGGGCGCGCGGCTTCAGCAAGGCGAGCCGCGCCCGCATCCGCGCCAGCGCCCAGTGCAGGTTGACCGCGGTCGGCCGCGTCGCCGCCAGCAGGGCGAGCGCGCCCTCCAGCCCAGCGTCGGACGCATCCTCGCGCATCGCCAGCGCGACGCCGTAGGCCGCCGTCGCGCCGATCAGCGGCGCGCCGCGCACGATCATGGTGGTGATCGCCTGGGCCGCCTGCGCGGCGGTCTCCAGCGTCCGGGTCTCGAAGCGGAAGGGCAGCCGCGTCTGGTCGATGACCGTGACGCGCCAGCCGTCCTGCGCCGGCCAGATGGTGCGGTAGGCCACGCCGCCGATCTTCATGGCGCTGCTCCTTCAGTGTCCGCCGAAGGCGACCAGCGTGCGCACCGGCACGCCCAGCCGCCTGATCCGATCCGCCCCGCCGAGATCGGGCAGATCGACGATGAAGCAGGCGGCGACGATCTGCGCGCCGAGCCGCGAGAGCAGGTCGATCGCGGCCTCCGCCGTGCCCCCGGTTGCGACCAGGTCGTCGACCAGCAGCACGCGCTCGCCCGGCGCCACCGCGTCGCGATGAATCTCGATCTCGTCGGTTCCGTACTCCAGCGCGTAGATCGCGCCGAGCGTCTCGCGCGGCAGCTTGCCCTTCTTGCGCACCGGCACGAAGCCGGCCGAGAGTTGATGCGCCACCGCGCCGCCGAGGATGAAGCCGCGGGCCTCGATGCCGGCGATCTTGTCGATCTTCAGCCCGGCGAAGGGCTGCACCAGCTCGTCCACGGCGCGGCGGAAGGCGCGCGCGTCGCCGAGCAGCGTGGTGATGTCGCGGAAGACGATGCCGGGCTTCGGATAGTCGGGAATCGCGCGGATGCTGTCGGCGAGCGTGATGACGGCGGTCTCCGGGGAGGACGCGGCGGCCGCCCTGGTCGCGCCGCGGCGACGGGTCGTCGAGGGAACGGCCATCACGCCGGCTTCAGGACGCGGCCGGCCACTGCGTCGAGCTTGCCCAGCAGGGCTGCGTCGCGATGGGCCGGCGCGGTGATGATCGCCATGTCGAGCGCCTTGTGCGAGCCGGCCGGGCAGGGCTCCCGCTGCGCCGGGAAATCGGCCGCCAGCCGCGCCACCAGCCGGCGCGCCTTCTCGGCGTTGTCGTGCAGCACCGCGATCACGGCCGCGACATCCACCGCGCCATGGTCGGGGTGCCAGCAATCGTAGTCGGTCACCATGCCGACCGTGGCGTAGGTGATCTCGGCCTCGCGGGCGAGCTTGGCCTCGGGCATCGCCGTCATGCCGATCAGGTCGTAGCCCAGGCCCTTATAGGTCAGCGATTCGGCGTAGGTGGAGAATTGCGGGCCTTCCATCGTCACCAGCG
>JAKFWE010000349.1 GCA_021732895.1 Allobosea sp.
CGGCGAAACCACCAATCATGCTGTCTTCGTCGGCGCCGGCGCGGGCTACCGCTTCAACAACTGGTTCCGCGTCGATGGCACGCTGGAATACCGCGCCGGCTCCTCGATCGGCGTCAACGACCAGGTCACCTTCGCCACGTCGTTCGGACAGGCGCGGCAGACCAACACCTACAAGGGCAATCTCAGCTCGATCGTCGCGCTGTTCAACGGCTATGTCGATCTCGGCACCTGGCACTGCCTGACGCCCTATATCGGCGCCGGCATCGGCTACGCCACCAACCGCATCTCGGGCCTGACCGACCAGGGCGTGCAGAGCATCAACGGCGGCGCGGGCACCAGCACGCTGGGCTACGCCGCGACCGGCGACAAGTCCGGCCTCGCCTGGGCGCTGATGGCCGGCGTCGGCTACGAAGTGAACAAGAACCTCACTCTCGAGGTCGGCTACCGCTACCTCAACCTCGGCGACGCCACCTCGGGCACGATCCGCAACGCCTTCATCACGCAGACCAACTCGCCCCTGAGGGCGAAGGAGATCGACAGCCACGATTTCAAGATCGGCATGCGCTGGAACTTCGGCGAGCCGGAATGCTGCGGCCCGGTCGAGCGCCCGGTGCATTATGCGCCGGCCCCGCATGTCGTGCGCAAATACTGAGCGCCGACGTCATCCCTGACATCCCGAGCCGCGCGGGCCTCGTCCGCGCGGCTTCTGCTTGCGCGCCGGAGCGGAAGAGCGGGCCGATGCCGCGTTGACAACCCCGCGCCGCCCTCGTCCTAGATAGCCCGCCGCCGGGATCGCCGTCCTGCCATGCAGCCCTGTCGAGGACCGAAACCATGAAGACACGCGCCGCCGTCGCCTGGGAAGCGGGCAAGCCGCTGACCATCGAGACCATCGAGATCGGCGGGCCGAAGGCCGGCGAGGTTCTGGTCGAGGTCATGGCGACCGGCATCTGCCACACCGACGCCTACACGCTGTCCGGCATGGATTCGGAAGGCAAGTTCCCCGCGATCCTCGGCCATGAGGGCGCTGGCGTCGTGCGCGAGGTCGGTGCGGGCGTGACCTCGCTGAAGGTCGGCGACCACGTCATCCCGCTCTACACGCCGGAATGCCGCGCCTGCAAAAGCTGCCTCTCGCGGCGCACTAATCTCTGCACCTCGATCCGCTCGACGCAGGGCCAGGGCGTGATGCCCGACGGCACCTCGCGCTTCTCCTGCGACAGCGGCGAGATCTTCCACTACATGGGCTGCTCGACCTTCGCGAACTTCACCATCCTGCCCGAGATCGCGCTGGCGAAGGTCCGGCAGGACGCGCCGTTCGACAAGATCTGTTACATCGGCTGCGGCGTCACCACCGGCATCGGCGCGGTGATCTACACGGCCAAGGTCTGGCCCGGCGCGAATGTCGTGGTGTTCGGGCTCGGCGGCATCGGGCTCAACGTCATCCAGGGCGCGCGCATCGTCGGCGCCGACAGGATCATCGGCGTCGACATCAACCCGGCCAAGCAGGAGATGGCGCGCAGGTTCGGCATGACCGACTTCATCAACCCCAAAGAGGTCGGCAACGACAAGGTGGTGCAGGCCATCATCGACCTGACCGGCGGCGGCGCGGATTTCTCCTTCGACGCGACCGGCAACACCGACGTCATGCGCCAGGCGCTGGAATGCTGCCATCGCGGCTGGGGCGAGTCGATCGTCATCGGCGTCGCCGAGGCCGGCAAGGAGATCGCGACGCGGCCGTTCCAGCTCGTCACCGGCCGCGTCTGGAAGGGCACGGCTTTTGGGGGCGCGCGCGGGCGCACCGATGTGCCGAAGATCGTCGACTGGTACATGGAGGGCAAGATCAACATCGACGATCTGATCACGCACAAGCTCAGCCTCGACGAGATCAACCACGGCTTCGACCTGATGCATGAGGGCAAGTCGATCAGGAGCGTGGTGGTGTATTGAGCAATCGTTCTTCCGCCGCCATCACCCTTTAGACGCGTCCGGCGTCGAACGGTCGCCGTCTTCCGTCATGGCCCTTGTGGCGACCATCCACGTCTTGGACGCAGCGCTCTACGAGTGAAGACGTGGATGGTCGGCACAAGCCCGGCCATGACGGAAAGGGCCGCAGCCTCATTGCAAAGAGCGGCAGGGCCGACCGGCCGAAAGGACACCCGCATGGACCTCCTCTCCTCCTCGAAGGCCTTCGGCGGCTCGCAGCGCGTCTATCGTCATCAGAGCGCGGTGTGCGCCTGCCCGATGACCTTCGCGATCTTTCTGCCGCCGCAGGCCGAGGACGGTCCGGTTCCCGTGCTCTGGTATCTTTCGGGGCTGACCTGCACGCACCAGAACGTCATGGACAAGGGCGAGTATCGCGCCGCAGCAGTCGCCAACGGGGTCGCGATCGTCTGCCCCGACACCTCGCCGCGCGGCGGGGGCGTGCCCGACGAGCCCGACAATTGGCAGTTCGGCTCCGGCGCCGGCTTCTATCTCGACGCGACGCAGGAGCCTTACGCCAAGAACTACCGCATGGAGAGCTATGTCCGCGACGAGCTGCCGGCGCTGGTCTCTGAAGCCTTCCCGCTCGACATGGGTCGGCAGGGCATCTTCGGCCACTCGATGGGCGGCCATGGCGCGATCACGCTGGCGCTGAAGAACCCGCAGCGCTACGCCAGCGTCTCGGCCTTCGCGCCGATCAGCCAGCCCTCGACCGCAGGCTGGTCGCGGCCGGCCTTCGCGAAATATCTCGGCCCCGACGAGGCGGCCTGGCGCGCCTACGACGCGACGCTGCTGATCGCCGACGGGCATCGCCTGCCTGATCTCCTCGTCGATCAGGGCGCGGCCGACGGCTTTCTGGAGGAAGGCCTGCGCCCGCAACTGCTGGAGGTCGCCTGCGCCACGGCCGGCATCCCGCTGACGCTGACGATGCGCGAAGGCTACGACCATTCCTACAACTTCGTCTCGACCTTCATGGCCCAGCACATCGCCTGGCACGTGGAGAGGCTGAAGGCCTGACGCCAACCCGTCATTGCGAGCGTGAGCGAAGCAATCCAGCGTCTCGCGCCGACCTCTGGATGGCTTCGCTAAGCTCGCAATGACGGATGGGGCCAACCGCGCCGGAATCTTTTTGCGCCGCCTGTCGAAATCGCGCAGGGCTGGACGTCATGATGGCAGCCGGGGGATGGTTCTCCGGCGTCCATGACGAGGCCAAGCCATGCAGTACATGCTGATCTTCCGCGAAAACGCGACCGAGTTCGACCTGCGCGACGACCCCGAAAAGGCCCCGGCCTATTGGGGCTCGTGGATGGCCTATATCGGCGCGCTCAACCAGGCGGGCGTGGTCGTCAGCGGCAACGGCCTGCAACCGCCCTCGACCGCGACGATGGTGCGCGTCCGCGACGGCCAGCGTCAGGTCCAGGACGGCCCCTATGCCGACACCAAGGAACAGCTTGGCGGCTATTTCATCATCGAGGTGCCGGGTCTCGACGAGGCGCTGGACTGGGCGGCGCGCAGCCCGTCGGCGGCCTATGGCTCGACCGAGGTGCGTCCGGTGCTGCCGCCCCCGCCTCAGCCGCCGGCCTGATGGCGTCGACGGCCGGGCACGAGGAGGCGCGCGCGGCGGCCGAACTTGCCGCCCGCGCCTCCTATGGCCGGCTGGTCGCGCTGCTGGCGCGGCAATGGCGCGATCTCGCCGCCGCCGAGGACGCGCTCGCCGACGCCTTCCGCGCCGCGCTGGAGCATTGGCCGCAAGCCGGCGTCCCGGCGCGGCCGGAGGCGTGGCTCCTCACGGCGGCGCGCCGCGTCCTGATCGACCGCAGCCGCGCGCAGGTCGTGCGCATCGACGCCGAACCGACGCTCGCGCTCCTTTCCGACGAGTTCGCCATGACCGAGCCAGCCCTTTTCCCGGACGAACGGCTGAAGCTGCTCTTCGTCTGCGCCCATCCGGCGATCGACGCATCGGCCCGCACGCCGCTGATGCTGCAGACCGTGCTCGGGCTCGACGCCGCGCGCATCGCGAGCGCCTTCCTGACCTCGGCCTCAGCCCTCGGCCAGCGGCTGGTCCGGGCGAAGGCGAAGATCAGGGACGCCGGCATCGCCTTCGAAGTCCCGGAGCGCGCCGAGCTCGGCCCCCGCCTCGATGCCGTGCTGCAAGCCATCTACGCGGCCTATGGCAGCGGCTGGGAGGATGTCGCGGGCGCCGATCCCAGGCGGCGCGGTCTCGCCGGAGAGGCGATCTGGCTCGGTCGGCTGGTCGTCGCCCTGCTGCCGCGGGAGCCCGAGGCGCGGGGCCTTCTCGCGCTGATGCTGCATTGCGAGGCGCGGCGCGAGGCGCGGCGCGACGGCGGCGGGGCGTTCGTGCCGCTCGGCCAGCAGGATACAGCCCTGTGGGCGCCGGCGCTGATCCGCGAGGCGGAGGACGAACTCGGGCGGGCGGCGCGGCTTTCGGCGCTCGGCCCGTTCCAGCTCGAGGCCGCGATCCAGTCGGTCCACGCGGCTCGCGCCGCGTCGGGCCGCACCGACTGGGCGGCGCTGGCCCAATTGCATGAAGGCCTGGCCCAGCTCGCGCCGACGACGGGCGTGCTGGTCAGCCGTGCGGCGGCCTTCGCGGAGGCTTTCGGGCCGGAGCGCGGGCTCGCCCTGCTGGCGGAGCTGCCCGAGGCGGAAATCGTCTCTTATCAGCCATACTGGGCGCTGAAGGCCCATCTGCTGCTGAGCACCCGTCAAGGCGCAGCCGCGCGCGCGGCATTTGACCGCGCCATCGGACTGGCCAGCGACCCGGCGGTGAAGGCCTTTCTGCTTGGCAGAAGCAACGAAGCCAGGTCTGACGCGTTGTAGCTTCGGCCTGAATCGTTACGCCGGGAAAAGCCTCATGTCGTCCAGACCCGAACCGTCGAGGCGCCGGTCCTTCTTCACGAGACTGGCGCAAGGCGTCGCGCGCTGGGCCGGCAAGCCCGTTTCTTTCGTGAGCGCCGTCGCGATCGTCGCGCTGTGGGCGGCGTCGGGGCCCTTTCTGGGCTTCAGCGAGGCTTGGCAGCTCACGATCAACAGCACGACCACGATCATCACCTTCCTGATGGTCTTCATCATCCAGAACAGCCAGAATCGCGATATCGCCGCGATGCAGATCAAGCTTGACGAGTTGCTGACGAGGACGAGAGGCGCGCGCGAAGAACTGATCGATATGGAAGAGCTCGACGAGGACAAGATCGAGGAGATCCGCCAGGATTTCGAGCGACGGGCGCGCAAGGCGCGCATGGACCGCGACCCTGATGGAGCGGTCGCGTGACCGGACTGCTCACACCACCGCCGTCATCCCGCCATCGACCATCAGCAACTGACCGTTGACATAGTCCGACGCCGCCGAGGACAGGAAGATCGCCGCGCCGACGAGTTCGCCGGTCTCGCCCCAGCGCGCCGCCGGCGTGCGGCTCCTCACCCAGCCCGAGAAGGCCTCGTCCGCGATGAGGGCCTTGTTCATCTCGGTGACGATATAGCCCGGCCCGATCGCGTTGGCCTGGATGTTGTGCTTGCCGAGTTCGGCGGCGAGCCCGCGCGTCATCATCTTCACCGCGCCCTTCGTCGCGGTGTAGGGCACGATCGTCGGTCGGCCGAGTTCGCTCATCACCGAGCCGATGCTGACGATCTTGCCGCGTCCGCGCGCGACCATGCCTTTGGCCACGGCCTGCGTGACGTAGAACACCGAATGCAGGTTCGTCGCGACGACCTCGTGCCAGCCTTCGACCGGGAAATCGAGGAAGGCCCCGCGTCTCTGCATGCCGGCGTTGTTGATCAGGATGTCGATTGGCCCGGCCTGCGCCTCCGCCGCCGCGACGCCGGCCGCCACCGCCTCATGATCGGTGACGTCGAAGGTGGAAATCGAGACCTTGCGGCCGGCTCGCGCCAGCATGTCGCCGGCCCGCTCCAGCTTGGCGCGGTCGCGCCCGTTCAGCACGACATGGGCGCCGGCCTCCGACAGCCCCTCGGCGATGGCCAGCCCGATGCCCTGGCCGGAGCCCGTGACCAGCGCGACCTTGCCCTGGAGGCTGAACAGCGACAACGACATGGCGGCTTCCTCGTTTTCGTCTCGCCGGCAGTTTGGGTTTGCTCCGGCGGGGTCGGCTTCGCTAAGCATCATTCAAACGATTAGACAATCGCAAGGCCGGCGGATGCGGCCAAGCCTCGCCCGGAGAGAACCGCATGCGCGCCGTCGTCATCCATGCCGAGAAGGACCTGCGCGTCGAGGCGACGAGCGCGCCCGAACCCGGCCCGCTCGATGTCCGCGTCAGGATCGAGGCCGGCGGCATCTGCGGCTCCGACCTGCACTACTACCTTCACGGCGGCTTCGGCGCGATCCGCGTCCGCGAGCCGATGATCCTCGGTCACGAGATCGCCGGCACGGTCGAGGCGGTCGGGGCGGAGGTCTCGCGCGTGAAGCCGGGCGACCGCGTCGCGGTCAATCCGAGCCGCTCCTGCGGGCGCTGCCGCTATTGCCAGACCGGCCAGCAGCAGCACTGCACGGACATGCTGTTCTACGGCTCGGCGATGCGCTTCCCCCATGTGCAGGGCGGATTTCGCGACGTGCTCGTCGTCGAGGAGCGGCAGGCCGTGAAGGTCGCCGCCGGCGTCAGCGCCGCGATGGCGGCCTTCGCCGAGCCGCTCGCGGTCTGTCTCCACGCCGCCAAGCGCGCCGGGCCGCTGCTCGGCAAGCGCGTGCTGGTGACCGGCTCCGGCCCGATCGGCATCCTCGCCATGGTGGCGGCGAAGGCCGCCGGCGCTGCCGAGATCGTCGCGACCGACGTCGTCGACGGGCCGCTGCCGACCGCGCTCCAAATGGGCGCGAGCGCCGCGATCAACGTGGTGGCCGAGCCGGAGCGGCTCAAGGCCGATTACGGCGCGGAGAAGGGGGCCTTCGACGTCATGTTCGAAGCGTCCGGCAACCAGCACGCGCTGACCGGCGCATTCGATGTCGTGCGGCCGGGCGGGATCATCGTGCAGATCGGCGTCGGCGGGAACTTTACGCTGCCGATGAACGTGCTCGTCGCCAAGGAATTCGATCTGCGCGGCTCGTTCCGCTTCCACGAGGAATTCGACTGGGCCGTGGCGATGATCGGCTCGGGGCTGATCGACCTGAAGCCGCTGCTGACGGCGTCGATCCCGGTCGAGCGCGCGGTCGAGGCGTTCGATCTGGCGGCGGACAAGAGCCGGGCGATGAAGGTGCAGTTGGCGTTCGGGTAGCACGGCGCGTCATGCTCGGGCTTGGCCCGAGCGTCTCGGGACGAGTGCGCTCCTGCACGAGATGGTCGGCTCAAGGCCGACCATGACGCCTGCCCCTCAGAACAACCCCTCGATCCGCCCCTGCGCATCGATGTGGATCCGCTCCGCCGCCGGCTCGCGCGGCAGGCCGGGCATGGTCATGATGTCCCCGCAGATCGCGACGACGAAGCCCGCCCCGGCCGAGAGCCGCAATTCGCGGACGTTGACCGTGTGGCCCGACGGCGCGCCGCGCAGCGTCGGATCGGCCGAGAACGAGTATTGCGTCTTCGCCACGCAGACCGGCAGCGCGCCATGGCCGGCGGCCTCCAGCTCGGCGAAGCGGGCGCTGACCTTGGCGTCCGCCGCGATGCCGGCCGCGCCGTAAATTTCGCGCGCGATGGTGCCGAGCTTGTCGCGCAACGGCATGGCGTCCGGGTAGAGCGGAGCGAAATCGGCCTCGCCGCCCTCGGCCAGCGCGACGACCTTGTACGCCAGTTCCTCGGTACCGGCCGAACCGTCCGCCCAGTGCCGGCAGATCACGGCCTCGACGCCGAGATGGTTGCGGCAAAAACTGGCGATCAGCGCGTGCTCGGCGGCGGTGTCGCTGGTGAAGTTGTTGATCGCCACGATCGGCGGCACGCCGAACTTGCGGATGTTCTCGACATGGCGGGCGAGGTTGGCGAGGCCGGCCTCCAGCGCCGGCAGGTTCTCGGCGCCCAGAGCATCCTTGGCCAGACCGCCATGCATCTTCAGCGCGCGCACGGTCGCGACGATGACGGCCGCCGCCGGCTTCAGCCCGGCCTTGCGGCACTTTATGTCGAAGAACTTTTCCGCGCCGAGATCGGCGCCGAAGCCGGCTTCGGTGACGACATAGTCGGCGAGCTTCAGCGCCGCCTTCGTGGCGATTACCGAATTGCAGCCATGGGCGATGTTGGCGAAGGGGCCGCCATGGACGAAGGCCGGCGTGCCCTCCAGCGTCTGGACCAGATTGGGCATCACCGCGTCCTTGAGCAGCACGCTCATCGCGCCCGTCGCCTTGAGGTCGGCCGCGGTGACGGGCTTCCTGTCGCGGGTCCGGCCGATGACGATCCTGCCCAGCCGCTCCTCCAGATCGGCGAGGTCCGTGGCCAGACAGAAGATCGCCATCACCTCGGAGGCGACCGTGATGTCGAACCCGTCCTCGCGCGGGAAGCCGTTGCCGGCTCCGCCGAGCGAGGAGACGGTCGCGCGCAGCGCCCGGTCGTTCATGTCCATCACGCGGCGCCAGGCGATGTGGCGCGTGTCGAGGCCAAGCGCATTGCCCCAGTAGACATGGTTGTCGATCAGCGCCGCCAGCAGGTTGTGCGCCGAGGTGATGGCGTGGAAATAGCAGGTGAAGTGAAGGTT
>JAKFWE010000350.1 GCA_021732895.1 Allobosea sp.
CTCTGGACATCAGCGCCGCGTTGACGCGCCGCGGCGTCGCGGTCAGGCCGCTGCTAGACGGCCAGGCGACGCGCGCCGCCGTTCTGGGAGAGCTGGACCGGATCGTGGCGAGGGCGCGCCGGGGCGATCTCGTGATCATCGCCTTCGCCGGCCATGGCGCGCGCGAGCAATGGGGCCAGCAAAGGCCGCCGGGCGTCGCCGCAGGCGCGCCGCGCGAGGTTTTTCTGCTCGGGGACGTCAACCTTCCGAATGCCGGCGGCAGGATCGACGGACGCTATGGCGGCTCGGCCAGCGAGCGCATCGCCAGCGGCGAGATCGCGCTGCGGCTGAGCACGCTGGAGCGCAACGGCGTCCGGACAGTCTTCGTGGCCGACACCTGCCATGCCGGAGGCCTGACGCGCGCCCCGCTGATCGAGACCGGAGCGGAGGCGGTGTCCTATCGCTTCGCGCCGATCTATCGCTTCGCCGCCGGCGAGGATCCGCTGGCGGCGACGCTGGGCGCCCTGCCGCCCCCGATCGACAGCGATGTCGCGCTGCGCGATCTGACCTTTCTGGCGGCGGTCGAGAAAGAGAAGGCTTCGCCGGAGGTGCTGATCCCCAAGGGCTCGCAGACCTGGCGCGGCGCCTTGTCCTACGCGTTCGCCCGCGTGATCGACGGATCGGCCAGGATCGGCCGGGACGGTGTCGTCACACGCGCCGAACTGGTGGATTACGTCAACGCGACCGTGCGGACCCACGCCGCCAACGATCAGGAGCCCGACCTCCGGCCGCGAGACGATTTCAACCGGCCGGTCTTCGACCTGACGAAAGATTTCGGCGCGCCTGCCGCGCCGACGCCGGTCGTGGAGGCGCCGACGATCGTGCGCGTCCATGGCGCCGCCGGTCTTACAGCGACGCAGGCCCACGCCTTCGGCGCCTTCAGCATCGCTCCCGCCGCTTCGGCGGCCGAGGCCGATCTTCTCGTGCGCGCGCAGGGCATCTACACCCGCTCCGGCGACCTGATCACCAACGAGACCAGCGGGGCCGCACTGGCCGGGGTCGCCGAGCGCGAGATCGCGCTCAGGCGCCTGCAGGGCCTGTCGGTCTCCCGGCCGCGCGAGATCAGGCTGCGGGACGGCGATCGGCGTTACGTCGAGGGCGAGCGCGTCATCATCGATGCGCGGCTCCGGGATAGCGCCGCGCCGGAGGAGCATTACGCGCTGTTCGCCATCACCGGCACAGGTGTCGTGCAATTCCTCTACCCGATGACCGCGCGCAGCGAAGCGCCGATCCTGCGCAAGGACCGGCCCTTCGACGAGATCGCGGTCTTTGCGCCCTTCGGCGCCGACATGATCGTGCTGATCACCAGCGCCAGGCCGTTTCCCGGCTTCGTTTCCGACATCGCCCGGCTCAGCGGTCGGGTGGCCGCGCTGCGGGCGGTCGATCTGATCGCGAAACTGCCGGGCGATGCCCGGATCGGTCTCCAGAGCCTCTTCACCGTCGCGCGCACGCCCTGACGCGCGGTCAACGCGATCTGCGCCAGCCATAGGACCTCGTCATGAAATCGACCGTCTGTGACCGCCGTTCGCTGATCCTCGCGGCGGCCTGTCTGGCGACGCCGCTGCTGGTCTCCGCCCCGGCCGCGCTCGCCAGCGGCGCGCCCGCGACGGAAACAGCCTCGCCGGCATGCGCCGCTGGGCAGCCGGTCGATTCCAGACCGCCCTCGCTCGGCGGCGCGCGGCGGAAATCGGCGCTGGCGCTGGACTGGCTCGGCCGGATCGCCAGGGACCCTTCCGTGCACACGGGCTTCTCGCCATTCGGGATCTCGCAGGTTCTGACGGCGCTCGAGATCGGCGCCGATCCGGCGATGAAGGCTGCGATCGCGAACGCGCTGAAGTTCAGCCGCCGCCAGCGGGGCGCCGCCCTCCAGGGGTTGCGCGCGGACGCTCGCCTGCTCGCCACCATCGCCGGACGGCCGACCGCGCCTTTCGCCAGCGCCGACGGGTTGTTCATCGACCAGGCGCTGAAGCTGGCGCCCGGCGTCGAGGATCTCGTCCAGTCCGAAGCCGGAATCGCCATGCGCAAGGTCGATTTCGCCAAGGCGGAAGCGATCGAGGAAATCAACCGCTGGGCGAAGGAGCGCACGGCGGGACGAATCGATTCGATTCTGGAACCGGGCTCGAACCCGTCTCTCGTCGCTCTCAACGCTTTCGCGTTCAAGGACTGCTGGCGCATCCCCTTCGATCCGGCGCAGACGAGCGACGCGCCTTTCACCCGGCTCGACGGCTCCGTGATCACGGTCCGGATGATGGCGTTGCAGAACGAGACGCTGGCGCATGGCCAGTCCGGCGGTTTCGTCGGGCTCGAACTGCCCTATGCGGATGATCGCTTCGTGATGACGCTGGTGACCACCGCCGGCGCGCCGGCGCCGCCTGCCGATTTCGGCCGGGCGCGCGATCTCCTGGCGGGAATCGGTCTCAAGCCCGGCGCGGTGCGCCTGACGCTGCCGAAATTCGACGGCGACGCAGAGCATGACCTTCTGCCGCTGCTCGCGGCTGGAGGCCTTGCCCCCGGATTGGCCTCGAAGACCCAGCTGTCGGGCTTCGCCGAGGGTCTGACCCTGTCGGCGGTGAAACAGAAGATCTACATCAGAGCCGACGAGAAGGGCACCGAGGCGGCGGCGGCGACGGCCGCGATCGCGACCCGCAGCGCCATTCAGGCCAGCCCGACGCCGATCAGCTTCGACAAGCCTTTCGTCTACGCCCTGCGCCACCGCGCCACGGGAACGATGCTGATGGTCGGCTATGTCGGTAAGCCCGGCTCGAAGTGATCAAAACGGTCATTCCCGCAAGGAAGCAGATTATGAACTCTCGCTATCTCGCCCTGGCTGTGCTCGCTCTGGTCGCGACGCTGTCGAAACCGGACGAGGCTTCTGCAGCGGAGGTCACGGGAAAGACATTGCAAGCCGATTTCCTGGTTATGGTCAGCTTCGTCCCGTTCCATTTCAAGCAGATCAATATGTTCTATGGCAGAGATCAAGCCTACGACTACAGTAATTCACAGCCGGACAAAGGCACGATTATTCCGATCAATAAGCAATATACCGCTGCAAATGGAGATATTCGTTCTAATATAGTTCGAAATAATCGAATCGAATGGCGTTCAAAGAGTACAGAAGCCACCGTCATAACAGAATTTATCATATCGGGCTCTCGATGCTCGATAAAATCGAAGACAATCTACCATAGCGGCGCGCGCAAGGGCGTCGAAAACAATCGGGTGACGGTCGAGTATTGCCGCATGGCGCCCGGTCACGTGAAGCCCACGCTCTGATCTCGTTGCGGCATGTCCGGCGTGTCGCGCGGCAATGCTCTGCAAAGCCAACGATGAAGTCGGAGCGGCCTCAGGAAAAATCAGCGCGGATTGAAAAAGAAGTCGTCGCTGGACAGCGAGCTGTAGACATGCGGTTCCTGGCGTCGGTTCGTCGCCTCGAGCACATCGTCGCGCACGCGCCGGAACAGCTTGTCGATCTCGACCTGCGGCGTCTCGATGTTGCGCACCAGCGCCGAGAGGAAGGGCGAGTTGCCGGCGCCGCCATCGTCATCCGCCAGCGTGCCTTCCTTCGCCGCATAGACCACCACGGTGCCGCGCGCGGGTTCGGGCGGCCTGCCGAGACCGCGGGTGATGTTGCGCGAATTGGCGGCGAGCTGGTTCCGGAACGGGTTCTCGCGGCAGGCGTCGAGGATCACGATCCGCATCTTGCGCGCGCCTCTGACGCTGTCGAGCGCCTGCTCCAGCGGCACGGCCTCGAAGCTCACGGCGCGGTCGCTGCGCAGGCGCGCATCGACCGGCAGAAGGTAGTTCTTCTGGTCGATCTCGATGCCGTGCCCGGCGAAATAGATCATCGCCCAGTCGGCCTTGTCGGCCAGCTCGGAAAAGTCGAGCAGGGCGCGGCGCATGCCGTCATGCGTCAGATCCTTGGCGACGACGACCTGGCGGAAACCGATCTTCCTGAGGCTTTCGGCGAGTCGGTCGGCGTCCCGGGACGGGTTGGCCAGGATCGGCTGGTTGGCGTAGCGGCTGTTGCCGATGACCAGGGCGACGCGGTTCTCGTTCAGCGGCGCGCCGGGAGCGGCGACCGGCGGAACGACGGGCTGGGGCAGGACGACCGGCGGCGCGACGACCGGCGGTGGGGAAACGGCAGGCGGCGCAGCGGCGACCTGGGCGCCCGCGCCGTCTCCATCCGGCAGCTGCACGTAGGTGATCTTGCCGTCCACGCGCTTCCAGACGTACATCACGTAATCCGGGCGGGTGATGTCGCCCTTGCGGTCGAAGCTCAACGTCCCGATCGCGGTCTGGAAACGCATGCCGGTGCGCATCTGCGCGGCGACCTTGCGCCGATCGAGCGAATTGGCCGCCTGCGCCGCCTGGGCGATCACCTCGACGGCGGCGTAGGCGTAGAGCGTGTAGGCCTCCGTGACGCGCGAGCGCGCCTTCAGCGCCGCGACGACGGCGGCGGCCTCGGGACGCTTCGTCGGATCGGCCGGGAACGTCATCAGCGTCCCCTCGGAGCCCGGGCCGCCGATGGTCGCGAATTCGTCGGTCGTGATGCCGTCGCCGGACATCAGCGGCACGCGCATGCCCTGGTCGGCCATCTGCCTGACGATAAGCGCGCCTTCCGTATGCAGCCCGCCCCAGTAGACGAGAGCGGCGCCGCTGGCCTTGATCCGCCGGATGACGGCAGAGAAGTCCTTCTCGCCGCCATTGACGCCCTCGTAGAGCGCCTCGGTGACGCGGCTGCCCTTCAGCGCCCCCCGCGTCACGTCCGTCAGGCCCTGGCCGTATTTGGTCTTGTCGTGCAGCAGCGCGACCCGTCTGCCGGCATAGTTGCGCTTCAGCCACTCGGCGGCGACAACGCCCTGCTGGTCGTCGCGACCGCTCGTGCGGGCGACGTTCCAGAGGCCGCGCTCGGTCAGCAACGGATTTGTCGAGGATGGCGTCACCATAAGGATGCCGTTCTCGGCGTAGATCTCGGAGACGGGAACGGACACCCCGGAATTGAAATGGCCGACGACGAACTGGATGCCGTCGGCGACGAACTTGTTGGCGACGGAAACGCCCTGTCGCGGATCCGACACGTCGTCGCCGCCATGCGCCGACAGGCGCTGGCCGAGCACGCCGCCGCGGCGGTTGATGTCCTCGACCGCCTGTTCCACGCCGGCCCTGATCTGCGCGCCGAATGCGGCGTTCGGGCCGGTCAGCGGCCCGCCATAGCCGATCTTGATCTGCGCCAGAGCAGGCGTGGACAAGCCGATTGCGACGAGGCCGGCGGCGACGAAAGCCGAAAGTTTCATGACCATGTCGCCCTCGTTCGCCGCGTGGCCTAAACCGGCCGCTGTCTCAACGTCACAACGCGACGAGACAGTCCATCAAAATGGGCCATGCAGATGCGGCGCGTGTCAACACGCTGCCGGCCCGGCGACTCTCCAAAGATTTTGCCGTGGAAAGCTTGCGCCGGAAACGGGTCTGCTTCGTCGGCCTGCGTCATCCCGTCCGTTCCGGCGGATTGAGACCGTCGGGAGCCGGCGCGGACCAGATCACGGTCTCGCCGACCCGTCCGGCGAGTCTGGTCCGGTCGATCGCGACGACATGGCCCGGCGGCAGGGCCGCGGCGCAGCCCGGTCCGACGAGCAGCGCCACGCCGTAGCGGGCGGCGAGCCCCTGGAGACGGGAGGCGACGTTCACGACATCGCCGAGCGCGGTGTAGTCGATCCGCCTTTCGCTTCCGACATGGCCGACGACCGCGGGGCCGGTTTCGAGCCCGATCCGGATCGCCACGCCGTCGCCGGCGAGGCGGGAGACGGCCAGCGCCGCCTCGAAGGCGCGGGCCGGATGATCGGCGAGCGGACCCGGCGCGTTCCACAGCGCCATCACCGCGTCGCCGATATACTTGTCGACATACCCGCCGGACGCATCGACGAGCTGCGCGATCCGCCCCAGCCAATGGTTCGCCAGGGCGACGGCCCTGTCCGGAGGCAGGCCCTCGACGCGCCCGGTGAAGCCCGAGATGTCGGCGAACATGACGGTGACCTCGCGGGTCTCGCCGCCGAGATCCGGCATGGCGTCGGCGTCCGCCAGCGCGGCGACGCGCGCGGGCGACAGGAAATGGCCGAACACGCGCCGGACATGGCGCTCGCGCCGCTCCACCAGCAAGGTGCGCCAGGAGAACACCACGCCGGCCGCGACCATCGCCATGGCGACGCCGCCCGAGAGCGGCCAGTCGAGCAGCGCCAGGGGGGCGACCGCCGCGACCGCGACGGCGAGCGCGCAGAGTCCGGCGAGGGCGGCCAGCACGGTCGCCGGCCCGCGCCGCGCCGCGACGAGAGCCGCGGCAGCGGCGGCGAGGATGGCGAAGCCGGCGCGCGCCCACCACGGGGCCGGCCGCAGCGCCGTGCCGTCGATGATGGCGGCGGTCGCCGCGGCGTGGAGATGAACCGCCGGGATCGTGCCCGATCCGGGCGAGGACGCCGGCAGGAGCCGGGGCAGGCAGGGCCCACCCGCCTGCGCCGCGGCCGGTTGCAGCGCCGCCGCACGGAGCATCCAGCGGTCGCCCGCGACGCGCCGGTCTTCCGCCGGCAGCGTGCTGCCGATGAAGACGATCCGGTCGCGGATCAGCCCGGCCAGCGGCGAACCGGCGAGCGCCTCCGGCTGGCAGTCGCGCAAGGCGCCGAGCGGCAGGGTCGGTATGCTCCGTTCGAGCGGCCCATCGATGCGTGGCGTCACGGGCGCCGCCGGGGCCGGGGCCGGCTCGTGGCCGGCGGCGGTGAGCGCCGCTCCGGCGAGAGACGGCAGCCAGGCGCCGCGCGAGGCGGCGAAGGCGACCGGCACGCGCCGGACCACGCCGTCCGCATCGCCGCTCAGTTCGGCCAGCCCCAACCGGCGGGGGGCCTCGTCGACGGCCAGCGCCAGCCGATAGGACAGGTCCGGCAGGATGGCGCCGGCGCGCGCCAGCACCACCCGTTCGCGATGTCGCGACAGCGCCTCGAGGAAGCCCCGGTCGAGATCGACCCCGGTCACGCCGCGCCGCCGGCGCAGCCAGTCATCGGCGGAAATGGCGAAGACGATATCGAACACCACGGCGCGCGCGCCGGCCGCGAACAGGCTGTCCAGCGTCTGGGCCCAGATCGGCCCGAACATCAGCCGGGGCGTGCCCCGCAGTTCGGTGGATGCGAGGCTGCCCGCATCCATCGCCAGCACCATCGTCGCGGTTGTCGCGGGCGATGCCGGCAGAAGCCGATGGCGGATCGCGGCGCCCAGATCGGCCAGCGCGCCATCGACAATCCGATTGTCGAGCGACGGGGCTGCCAAACCAGCCAGCAAAGCGCAGAATGCGATGAAGTTGCGAGACAGTCTGTGCTTCATTGTTCCGGCCGGTGGGCGCCTCGCGCATCCTGACGCGCGCCCGGGCGTCGCGGCAAGTCCGCCCACCGCGCCGGCAGAGGGGAAACTCATGGCGAGCCGTCTTCTTCAGATCGCGCTGACCGGACTGGCCTTGTGGTCCGCGCCCGCATGGGCGCTGGCGGAGGACGAGCTGGGCCTCGCCACGGTGCTCGCCAGCATCCCTCCGGCGGCGCCGGCCGTGGCGCCTTTCACGGTCATCGACGCGCCCATCACCTTCGGCCTCGGGTCGGAAGGCCGGATGACCGTGCTGCATCTGCGCAGTTGCGAGCGCATCGAGGTCGAGGGTGGTTCGCTGGCGGTCGGATTTCGCGGGATCGAGACCTCGGGACGGGTGCTCGCCCGCTCGGGCGACCGTTGCCCCAGGCCCGACATCGTCGCGACCGACGGCGTTCTCGGCGGCACGCTGATGCGCAGCGGTGCGACGGGAGAGCCGCAATCGGGGCGCGTGCGGCTCACGGCGGATGGATCGGCCTTGCAGATCGAAAGTCCCATCGAGGGAACGCTGCTCCTTCTCTGGCAGAATGACGATGGCCGGCTCAGCCGGCTCCATGGGCCGACCCCGATCCGGCAGCAGCTGCGGGGCGCTCTGCCGGCCGGGAAGGGGCGCCTGCTGGCGATCGTCGCAGCCGCCAGCGTTCCCGGCTGCGACAACGAAGCGGTTCGATCGGTGCTGACGAAGGGCCCGGCCGGCGACGGGCTCGGCGCCTTCCGGCGGGCCCTGCGCGCCGCCGAGGCGCAAGCGCCGGCGTGCGGCGGCCCGGCCGTTCGTCTGGTGGCGGGCGATCTCCTGCTGTGACCTGAAGGTCTGCCGCACATCGGCGGCAGGCGCAGGCTCACTCGCAGTGCTGCGTTCCGTTGAACGAGAAGCAGTTCCGCGCCGGTCTGGCGGCGGGCTTCGGGCGGGCCTCGCGCTGCGCCCGCGCCGGCCTTGCCGGCGGCCGGCTCGGCTGAACCAGTTGCGGCTTGGCCGGGGCGACGCAGCGGCCTGTCGCATCGCGCCTGCGGCCGGCCTCGCAGGGCTTGGCGCCCGCGGGCGTCTCCACGGCCGCCGGTGGCGGCGAAACGAGGGAGCCTGCCGCAGGCGCGCCCGGGTTCGCCGACGCCGTCTGCGGCCGCGCCTCCGGCAGCACGTCGAGCGACTGGCGCCGATGCGTCCTGACGTGATCGTCGATCGGGAGC
>JAKFWE010000213.1 GCA_021732895.1 Allobosea sp.
GACGGCGTCAGCAGGCCGGCGGCCGCGTTCAGCAGGGTCGACTTGCCGCAACCGGTCGGACCGACGACGGAGACGAACTCCCCGGCCGAGACCGACAGGTCGATGCCGGTGACGGCGTTGTAGCGTTCGCCGCCGTCGAGCAGGAAGGTGATGTCGAGTCCGCCGAGGCTCACGGCCGGCGATTCGGACGCACGCGACGCATTGTCCCGCTCCGCTGGCGAAAGCGGGTTGTCTGGCAGCTCCATGAACCGTTCCCCGCCGGCGGCCGCATCGGCCGGCCGGTCATTCTCGATCGTCGTTGACGGTCAGCCTAGAGCGCCAGCGGGCGCGATGGAAGCGCAAGCGCGGCGTTGACGCCCTGTTCGGGAAAACTCAGGCAATCTCGACGCCCCGCTTGTTCGCGGCGTCCGGCGCGGCCATAAGCCTTCGCCGCCCCGTCCTCAAGGCAAAGCAGAGCGTCATGCCGCAAATCGAACTCTGGATGCAGGCGCTCGTCGCGTTCATGCGCGCCAACCAGGAATGGGCGATCCCGATCGTCTTCCTCGTCGCCTTCGCCGAATGCGTCGCGATCCTGTCCTGGCTGGTGCCCGCCACCGTGTTCTTCACCGCCTTCGGCGCGGTGGCCGGCGCGTCCGGCCTCAACCTGATCCCGCTCGCCTTCGCAGCGTCGCTGGGCGCGGCGATGGGCTTCTGGATTTCCTACTGGGCCGGGCAGATTCTGGGGCCGCGCGTCGGCGATCACTGGCCGCTCAACCGCAATCCGGCGCTGCTCGAACGCGGCCATCGCTTCTTCGAGAAATGGGGGGTGCTCAGCATCCTGATCGGCCATTTCTTCGGCCCGCTGCGCGCGGTCATCGCCCTGGTGGCCGGCATCGTGAAGATGCCGTTCCTGCATTTTCAGGCGGCCAATTTCGCGGCCTCCTTCGTGTGGGGCTTCGGGCTGCTCTACGGCGCCGGGCGCATCGCCGAGTTCGTGACGAGGTGACCGGCGAGGCTTCGTTCACGGTCGGTTCGGGCGGGCGCCGCGAAAACTGAGGCGCTGTCAGAGGCGCGTCACCGTCCGGCGCCAACCTGGCTGTTCGCGGCGGCGGCGCTGGCTGCGGCTGCGGTTGGGTGCGCCCCGGCATGCGCCCGACAAATCGTTTCCGGGCCCGGACTTTGGGGGTCGAACCATGCGCGTCAAACCTGCCCTGCTCTCCGTCGCCATGCTCGCTTTCGCAGCCGGCCCGCTTCTGGCGCAGGCCCCGGCGACGCCGGCGCGTCCCGCGGCGCCTGCCGCGCCTGCGGTCACGCAGCCGGCCGCCCCGGCGGCCCAGACTCGCAAGATCAACATCAACACGGCCACCGCCGCCGAACTCGACACGCTGAAGGGCATCGGCGAGGCGCGCGCCAGGAAGATCATCGAGGAGCGCGCCAAGACGCGGTTCAGGAATTTCGACGATCTGGCGAAGCGCAACATCCTGCCGGCCAATGTCGAGGCCGACATCAAGGACAAGATCAGCTTCTGACCGGAGCGCCGGACGGCGGCCGGCGGACGTCCCGCCGGCTGCTCACGATCGGACAGGCCGGCGCGCCGCCGTGGCGGGCGTCACCCCGAGCGTCACCCGATCAGCACCACGCCTGCCGTCAGGGCGAAGGACAGCCCCGTCAGCAGCCAGAGGATCCGGTTCGATGCGGCGATGCGCGTGGTCTGCATTGTCTTTGCTCCGGACAGCGGGCACGGCGCCGGTCAGGACTGGACCCAGACGATCAGGAAGCCGGCCATGACAGCCATGGCGAGGCTCACGGCCAGCACCAGCACGACCGGGCGGCCCAGAAAACCCTGCCGCGCGGCCACCGGCGTCTCGACGACGGGGTCATCCTGCGGTTGATTGAGCTGGCTCGGCGGCGGCATCGGCCGCCCCTGGCCGGCCGGCGGATCGCGAACATCCTGATCGGCCATGGCGGCCTCCGTTTCCTGTCTCGATTTCGCCGGATCAGCCCGTCAGCATGACGAGGATGGTGTTGATCGCCAGCGCCGCCGCGAGGCCGGAAAAGAGCGGGACGAGGAACGACGCGGCGTTGCCGGCCCCGTCATCGGCCACGCCGATCGGCTCGATCTCGCCCTCGCCTGGCGAGTTCCGCAGCCACGCCTCGCGCACGGCCTTCTGCTTGGCATCCTGATCCGGGATCATGGGGCGCTCCTGCTCGTCGAACCTGAGCAAGCAACGCTTCGGCGCCGGCGCGGTTCCCGCCATTGCAAAAAAGGCGGACGCCGCGCGGCGCCCGCCCCTGACTCAAAGTGATTCACGAACGATCCGAGACGCTTGCGGGAAAAACCCGAACCGCCGTCCGAACGACCTGAATCGAGCCGGCAAGTCGGCTCCAGGTTCTTCGCCGCGCTTCACGAGGTCCAGCGCCGGCCGGAGCGTCGCGAAACGGGACCTCGGCTCAGTTCTTCGTCTTGTCGACGAGCGCCTTCGCCTTGATCCAGGGCATCATGTCGCGCAGCTTGGCCCCGACTTCCTCGATCGGATGGGCGGCCATCCGGGCGCGCGTGGCCTTGAAAGAGGTCTGGTTGACCTTGTTCTCCAGCATCCAGTCGCGGGTGAACTTGCCGGACTGGATGTCGGCCAGCACGCGCTTCATCTCGGCCTTGGTCTCGGCGGTGATGATGCGCGGGCCGGTGACGTATTCGCCGAACTCGGCGGTGTTGGAGATCGAGTAGTTCATGTTGGCGATGCCGCCCTCGTAGATCAGGTCGACGATCAGCTTCACCTCGTGCAGGCACTCGAAATAGGCCATTTCGGGCGCATAGCCGGCCTCGACCAGGGTCTCGTAGCCGGCCTTGATCAGCTCGACGAGGCCGCCGCAGAGCACGACCTGCTCGCCGAACAGGTCGGTCTCGCACTCTTCCTTGAAATTGGTCTCGATGATGCCGGCGCGGCCGCCGCCATTGGCCGAGGCGTAGGAGAGGCCGAGATCATGGGCGTTGCCGGTGGCGTCCTGGTGGATCGCGATCAGCGTCGGCACGCCGCCGCCGCGCTGGTATTCCGAGCGCACCGTGTGGCCGGGGCCCTTGGGGGCGACCATCAGCACGTCGAGGTCCTTGCGCGGCTCGATCAGGTTGAAATGCACGTTCAGCCCGTGCGCGAACAGCAGCGCCGCGCCTTCCTTCATGTTGCCGTGGAGCTCGTCGCGATAGATGTCGGCCTGGAGTTCGTCCGGCGTCAGCATCATCATGATGTCGGCCCATTGGGCGGCCTCGGTCGGCGTCATCACCGTGAAGCCGGCCTCCTGCGCCTTTTTGCGGGTGGCGGAGCCGGTCTTGAGCGCGATCGCGATCTCCTTCACGCCGGAATCGCGCAGGTTGAGCGCATGGGCATGGCCCTGCGAGCCGTAGCCGACGATGCAGACCTTCTTGCCCTTGATGAGATTGATGTCGGCGTCACGGTCGTAATAAACGCGCATGGAACTGGTCCTTCCTCGGGGTGGCTTTCGGGTGTCTTCTTCAGGCTTTCGGTGCGGGCCGGTCTTCTGTCGAGGACTCGGGCCGCCCGTGAAGGGCGAGGAACTGGTCGGTGGCGCGTTCGGCGTCGCGCGCGATCTCGGCGCGGCCCATCGGCAGCGGGTCGCCGAGCAGAAGCCGGATCTGGACATCGCGGCCGACGAGGCCGAAGAACGTTCGAAAGGCCGTCTCGGCATCGTCGAAGGAAAGCAGGCCCGCCTCGCGGCCGGCCTCCAGCACAGGCCGCAGCCGCTCGCCGATGGCGAAGCGGCCATTGGCCAGCACGATGCCGCCGAGGTTGCTCTTGCGCGAGGCGGCGTGGCCGATCGCGAGACGGTTGAGCGCGATCGAGGTCGGGCTTGAGATCACGCCGAGCCAGTTGGCCGCGAAGTCGATCAGGCTCTCGCGCAGGGCCGCGATGTCGAGCCTCTGGCCGTCGTAACGCCCTGCCCGTACGCGCGCAGCCTGCCAGCGCACCGTCGCGGTCAGGAGGCCGTCGCGATCGCCGAACCATTTGTAGAGCGTCTCCTTGGAGCAGTTCGCCCGGCGCGCCACGGCCGACATCGTCAGCCGGTCGCCCTCCTCCACCATCAGCGCGAGCACGGCGTCGAGCACCGCCTGCTGCCGGGTTGTGAGCGGGTCGCCGCCCGGGTCGGTCGTGGAGGAGGACATAAGGCTCGCATTCGTCCGTAACGAACGTTACGGTTCTGCCATTAGCCCGGGAGCCTCGCAGGCGCAAGCTCCTCGCACGCGAGATGGCCTGCAATCGCTCTCGCCAACTCGCGCCCGCGTGGCTTTAAGTGCATGATCTCGGAGAATGGAGCGAAGCTGACGATGCGCCTGCGCGAGCCGGATGATGTGATCGCCTTCTGGCGCGAGGCCGGACCGGAAAAATGGTTCGCCAGGGACGACGCCTTCGACGCGGAGATCCGCGCCCGCTTCCTCGCCACCCACGAAGCGGCCGCCCGGAGCGAGCTTTCGGACTGGGAGGACACGGCGGAGGGCGCATACGCCCTGCTGCTCGTGCTCGATCAATTCCCGCGCAACCTGTTTCGCGGTTCGCCGCGCGCCTTCGCCACGGACGCGCAGGCGCTGGCCGTCGCCGAGCGGGCCATCGCAAGGGGGTTCGACGACGCATTCCAGCCCCCGGAGCGGCGCTTCATCTACATGCCCTTCATGCATGCCGAGGATCTGGCGCATCAGGAGCGCTGCATCGCGCTCTGCGCCGCATCGGGCGACGCCGAAGGCGTGAAACATGCCGTGACGCATCGCGACATCATTCGCGATTTTGGCCGTTTCCCGCATCGAAACTCCGTGCTGGGCCGTCAGACGACCGCGGAGGAGCAGGCCTTCCTCGACGAGGGCGGGTTCCGGGGCTGAGCCGCCTGGCCTCAGCCGCCTGCCTGCTGGCTCGCCATGCGCTGCAGGAAAATGGCGAGCGCCGTCAGCGCGAAGCCGGCCCACCAGAGCGGCGAGCGCAGGCTCTTGCCGCTGCCGGGTTCCTCGGGCGGGGCCCTGCCGCTGACGCGCTGGATGATCGGCCAGGCAAAGCAGGCGAAGCCGAGGATGCCGAGGCCGAGGGCGAGTTGGTTGAGGGTCAAGCTGGTCACGACGTCTCCGGCGGCAGGCTGATGCCCATGAACGCCACCAGCCGGTTGCGGACATGCAGCGTCAGTTCGTCAGGCAGTCTACCGATAAATCGAAAATAGCAGCGTCCGCGATCAACCATGCGGGCCTGGTCTGCGAGTATCGCGCCGCTGACAACGCATCCGGGCGGAATGATGATCTTCGTCGGCCACGGCCTGGTGTTCGAAGTGATCGGGCAGATCAGCGTGCGGCGGGACACGTCGTGCAACGCATCATGCGACAGGATCAGCGCTGGCCTGCGCCCGCTTTGCTCGGATCCGACGGCTGGATCGAAATCGACCCAGTAGACGTCGCCGAACTCAGGGGATCTTTCGGCGGGGATTATAGTCGTCATAGATCACTTCAGAGCCGACATCCGGTCCCCAATCGACATCATCGTCCGGCGCATTCTCCGGGCCGAGACGGCGGATTTCCGATACGATCCATTCGAGAGTGACCGGATAGGGCTCCGGACGTCCCCCGGAAACATCTGAGCTCGCGTCAGCGTCGTTCAGATCGGGCTCGAGCTTCACGCCCGCCCCATCGATGGACACATCGAGCGTCATGCCCGGAGCGAGCCCGAGCTGCTTGACCACGGCCTTCGGCAGCCGCACGGCCGTGCTGTTGCCCCACTTCGCGACCTGGACCTTCATGGCCACCTCCTTGCCGGATATCCGTAACACACGGCCGCGGATATCCGCAAAGCTCACATCGCCTCCGGCCCCCGGCTCATCGCCGCGATGCCGGTGCGGGAGACCTCGGTCAGCCCCACCACGGTCATCAGCTTGATGAAGCGCTCGATCTCGTCGGTCTGTCCCGTCAGTTCGAAGACGAAGGAGGTCAGCGAGGCGTCGAGCGTGCGCGCGCCGAAGGCCGAGGCCAGCCGCATCGCCTCGACCCGGTGATCGCCCTTGCCGACGACCTTGACCAGCGCGAGTTCACGCTCCAGCGCCTCGCCCTGCAGCGTGAGATCGACGACGCGGTGCACGGGCACCAGCCGGTCGAGATGCGCCTTGATCTGCTCGATGATGGTGGCGGTGCCCGAGGTCACGACGGTGATGCGCGAGAGATGCTTCTCGTGCTCGGTCTCGGATACGGTCAGGCTCTCGATATTGTAGCCCCGGCCCGAGAACAGCCCGGCGATGCGGGCGAGAACGCCCGGCTCGTTGTCGACGATCACCGCCAGCGTGTGGCGTGCGACGGGCTGGGCGATCGGGGCGGTCGGATAATGGGACGACGTGTTCATGACAGAGCTCGGCTGCGGGCAAGATGAGGGCGGAAATCGGTGAGGACAGGTTCGTCGGCCTCGTCGGCGGCGACGATCCAGGGTTCAGCCAGCGCGCCGAGCCGCCATGACCGGAAGCCGCGCGTGCCCTGCACGGCGTCGACATAGGCGGCGCAGACCGGGTCGAGCGCGATCGAATACGAGACGAAGCGGCTCACCACGGGGGAGAACATCGCATCCGCCGCGCCGAACGCGCCGAACAGGAACGCTCCGCCGCCGCCGAAGCGCTGGCGCGCCTCGCGCCAGATCGTGGTGATCCGCGCCACATCGGCCGCGACCTTCGGGCCGCGATCCCGCGCCGGATGAATCCAGGCGAGGTTCATCGGGCAGGCGCCGCGCAGACCGTGGAAGCCGGCATGCATCTCGGCCGCGACCGAACGCGCCATCGCCCGCGCCGCCGGGTCGCGCGGCCAGACCGGGAGATCGGGACGCGTATCGGCGACATGGTCCATGATCGCCAGCGATTCCCAGACCTGGATCTCGCCGTCGACCAGCGCCGGCACCTTGCCGCCGGGCGAGAACACCGAGACGGCGCGCTTCCACTCCGGATCGTCGAAGGCCTGCGCGAACGGGATCAGCACCTCCTCGAAAGGGACGCCGAGCTCGGTCAGCAGCAGCCAGGGCCGCAGCGACCAGGACGAATAGTTCTTGTTGGCGATGACGAGTTTCATGGGGCGATCACGATCGGCTTGGCGAAAACGCGGCCCGCCCGTTTGAAAAGCGGCTTGTCGAAGGTGATGAAGGTCTCGATTTCGCCGCACGCGGCCAGATGCAGCGCATCGGCGAAATCAAGCCCTTGCCTGAATCCCGCGAGCGCGCGCCTCGTCGCGGCGCTGTCCTCGACCAGAATGCGTTCATTGTCGATGATTCGCGCGAGCGCGTCCGCGATCTGATCTGCCGTGTAGCGATAGGTGAAACGCAGAACCCACTCGGTCTCCATCATCACCGTCTTGGGCACGAAAATCTCGTGCTCGAGGAAAACGGCTCGCGCTTTCCGCTCCTGCACGGGATCATCGCGCGTGATGTAGCGAACGACGAGGTTGGTATCGACGGCGACGTCCATCTTCAGGAGCCGGATTTGCGCTTCCAGCGCTCCGCCATCGCTTCGTCGATGCCGCGCTGCATGTCTTCCAGCGTCTTCGGCGGCCCTTCATAGGGCAGGCAGCCATAGAGATCGTCGAGCGTGTAGCGCTTCCGCGTCGGCTTGGGCGCCAGGAACACGCCGCCGTCGCGGGCGCTGACCTCGAACTCCGTGCCAGGCTCCCATCGGCCGGCCTCGCGCACGCTCTTGGGCAGGATGACCTGCCCCTTGGTCGAAAGCCGCGTCGTCGCCATCATCGCTTCCTCAAGTAAGACAGCAGGTAAGATAGCACGTCGGGGTCGCGATCGCCATGCCCTGTCATGCCGCTGCCCGCTCGGCGCCGAGCGCGAAATCCAGCGCCGCCTCGACATGCAGCGCCGTGGTGTCGAACACCGGCAGAGCGGTGTCGGCGTGCGAGATCAGCAGGCCGATCTCGGTGCAGCCGAGAATGACGCCGTCCGCGCCCTGGCTGGCGGCGGCGGCGGCGATGATCGCGAGATGGCGCGCTTTCGACGCGGGCCTGATCTCGCCCCGGCAGAGCTCCTCGTAGATGATGCGATGCACATCAGCGCGCTCGGCCTCGCCCGGAACGACCGCCTCGACGCCATGCGCCGCCAGCCTGTCGCGATAGAACGCCTGCTCCATGGTGAACCGCGTCGCCAGCAGCAGCGGCCTGCGAGAGGCGCTGGCCCTGATCGCTTGGGCGGTCACGTCGGCGAGATGCAGGAACGGCACGTTCGTCGCGCCCGTGATCCACTCGGTGAGCTTGTGCATGGTGTTGGTGCAGAGCACGATGCAGCTCGCTCCGGCCCGTTCCAGACGGCGCGCGCTCTCGGCCAGCATGCCTCCAGCCGCATCCCAGTCGCCCTTGGCCTGCATCTCCGCGATCGGCGAAAAGTCGAGCGAGTGCAGCAGGATGTCGGCCGAGTGCAGCCCGCCGCGCCGCGCCCGCACGCCCTCGTTGAGCAGGCGATAATACACCGACGTCGATTCCCAGCTCATCCCGCCGATCAGGCCGATTGTGGTCATGGCGTTTCAGCCCGTTGTCGTGCGTCATCCCGGCAGGAGCGCAGCGAAGAGCCGGGATCCATTCCGGAACGCTTCAGGAAT